>JBBRIM010000127.1:0-7700 GCA_038221095.1 Candidatus Limnocylindrales bacterium | reverse complement strand
TGCTCGATCACCGCGGACGCAGTCGCCTTCAGCTCCTTGACCCCGATCTCCGCCATGGTTCCCCTCTATCGTGACTACTCAGGTGGTCACCTTACACGGGCGGGCGCTCCGTGGCAACCCGTGGGGGTCGAAAACCCAGATCTGATCATGCAGCGAGTCCGTAGTACTCATGGATGAGGCCGCCCGGCACGTCGCGGTGGCGAACGTCGCGAGGGCTGACGGGCAGCGGTCCCCGGCTTCGGCGAGCGGGGTCGCGAGGCCGAGGGTGCGAGGCGGCCGGCCGGGGTTGTCGTGCTCGGCGTGGGTCCAGAGCGTTTGATCGAGGTGTCTTCGACCGAGGATGAGCGACCAGTCGAGGCACTCCGCCCGGATGGTCTCAATCACTCGCTCGGCGTAGGCGTAGGCGGTCGGGGCCCGGATCGGCGTCAGGATCACCCGCGCCCCGTGGGGGTCAGAAACCCAGATTCGATCACGCGGCAAGTCCGTGGTACTAAGCGCTACTTGATGCTTGGGTGTTCCTCGCCGACCCCACGCTGGATCGGGCAAGGCCCGGCAGTGTCCAGCCCCAAGGCCGACGACAATTTCGGGTTCGGTCTGGGCCTCATCCTTGACGGCCCACAGCGTCTGGTGGGATCGGACTGATTCGCCGGCCGTCGGGCGAAGGTCAGGCTCGTGGGTCAGGTGCGGCCTTTCCGCAGTGCTGGCCGACGGTAACCAGAAGCTCGTCGATGTCGAGCGGCTTCGAGAGATAGCCGTCGAAACCGGCCTCCCTGAGCCGCTCGCGATCTCCCTTCATCACCTGGGCGGTGATGGCGAGCACCCGGATCGACGCCGTCAGCTCGTCCGACCGCAGCCGCCTCAGCGCCTCCAGGCCATCCATGTCCGGCAACCGAATGTCCATCAGCACGAGCGCGGGACCGTGCTCGCTCGCCAGCACGAGCGCCTCACCGGCGGTCGATGCCTCCAGGGTGCGATACCCGATCGCTCGAAGCACGTCCCGAAGCAGCTTCATGTTCTTCGCGTTGTCCTCGACCACGAGAATCAGCTCGTCCGCCATCGTTACGTCAATGGCACAGGCAGCGTGAACACGAATGTGCTTCCCTTCCCTGGCTGGCTCTCGACCCAGATCCGGCCGTGGTGCAGCTCGATGAAGCGCTTCGAGAGCGCCAGCCCAAGCCCCGTCCCTTCGGGTTGCTGTGTGCCCGCTGCGGCCTGCTGGAACTCCTCGAAGATCCGCACTTGGTCCTCCGGGGCGATCCCAGGCCCGTCGTCGCGGATGGAAACGCGCACCTCGCCGTCGACGCCGGCGGCAGTGACGTCGATCGCACCCCCGGCCGGTGTGAACTTGACGGCGTTCGAGAGTAGGTTGAAGACTACTTGTCTGATTCGACGCTCGTCGCCGATGACCATGTCGACGCCCGGATCCGACGAAAGCGAGATTCGGACGCCTTCCCTCTTCGCTCGCTCGCGCACGATCACCACCCCGCGCTCGAGGGTGTCGGGCAGGGAGAACGGCGCCGCCTGGAGCTCGATCTGGCCAGCCTCGACCTTCGCCAGATCGAGCACGTCCTCGATCAGGGACAGGAGATGCCGCGACGAGGCGAGGATGTCGTCGAGGTATTCGGCTTGCTTGTCGTTGATCTCGCCGAACATTCCCTTGCGCAGGACCTGGGAGAAACCGCTGATCGCGTTCAACGGGGTCCGCAGCTCGTGTGACATGTTGGCCAGGAACTCCGACTTGTGGTGACTCGTGGCTTCCAGGTCGCGGCTCTTCCTGTCGAGCTCCGCGAGCGTACTGGCGAGCTCTCGGGTCCGCTCCTGGACTTGCTGCTCGAGCCCTGCATAGGACGCTTGCAGCCGCGCAGCCATCCGGTTGAATTCCTGGGCCAGGGCACCGAGTTCGTCGCGGCTCGTGATCTCGATGCGTTCATCGAATGCACCGGACCCGATCTTGGCCGCCGCGACCTGGATCGCCGCGATCGGCCGGACGAGATTGCGTGCCAGCAGCACGCTCGTCGCGACCGCGACGAGGACGAAGATCAGCAGCAGCACAACCGTGCGCCAGATGGCAGCCTGGATCGGCGCAAACGCCGCGCTCAGCGGCTCCTCCACGAACACCCACCATCCGGGCGGGTCAACACTCTCGAACGCGCTCAGCACCTCCGTCCCCTGGGGATCACGGCCGCCGGTGACCACGCCATCGGGTGCTGTCGCGCCGCTGGCCAATGCGGCGTGTACCTGTGGGAGCGCGCCGAAGTGGGTGTCGGCGAGGACGAGACCGGGGTTCGTGGTGTGCGCGATCACCTGGCCGGCGGAGTCGACGGCGTAGGCGTAGCCCGCGGTGCCGATCTGCGCCCGGCTGATCGCATCGACGACGGACCCGAGGTCCACATCGGCCACGATGACGCCCTTTCCCGGCGAGGCCTCGGCCACCGCAATGATCATGTGCGGCCTGCCATCGCGCGGGCTGAACCCAATGGTCCCGAAGTATCGCTGCCCGGCCCTCGCGCGTCGAAACTCGTCGCTGTTCGAGCGGTCGCCCTCGCATGTCCGGCTGTTGACCTTGTCGACCTCGTTGGAGTACGTGTGCACGCACTCCATGCCCGCCGCATCGACGTAGATCAGCTCGCTGACCGCCCGCTGCCGCAGGAAGAGGTTCTTGAACGACTGCTCGCGGTCCGTGCCCGCGGGGTCGTCAAGGATCGGCTGGGCTACGCCCTCGAGGTCGTCGGTGATCTGCCGGATGAACTGGCGGATCGAGATGGCGGCGGACGAAACCTTGTCCGCCTCGGCCTCGGTCACTGCTCGCTTGCTGTCCTCGTAGGTGAAGTAGAACTCGCTGATCCCAACCGAGATGATGGCTGCCGCGACCAGCAGTCCCACGACCGCCACGTACTTCCAGATGAGGCGCTCTTGCGGCCGTGCGGGCTTTGCCACCGTTCGTTCCCGTTCCGTTCGGCTATCGATAGACCCGGTCGGCCTGCGTTACGACATCATCCGGTACGTGGATCCTCAGCCCCGCGGCACGCCGGAGACTCAGAGCGAACTCAACTCTAGGCAACTCCTGTGCGGGCAGATCGGCCGGCTGCGCGCCCTTCAGGATCCTGTCCACGAATGGCGCGGCCGCGGCGCCGACTGGCCCGACGTCGACGCCGAGCGAAAACAGGGCGCCCTTGGGAGCCAGCTGCGGGTCGACCCATTCCTTGCGGTGGGCCTGGACGGGCAGGTTCGCCTGTGCCGCCAGTTCGAGGATCTTGTTCGAGAAGTTGAGCCGCAGGCTGGGTGACAGGATGAACGCGCCGTCGACCTGGCCCGGGGTGAGCGACCGGAAGGCGGCCTCGAGACCGGCGTTGTCCGCTGCCTGCACTTCGTCCAGCTCGATCCCGAGCTGCCTGGCGGCATCACGCGCCTCGGCGACGAGCGGTTCGGTCGCAGTGTCGGTCGGATCCTCGAGCGCGAGCAATCGCAGGGGCTTCGGTCCGGGCAGGATCAGGCGGTAGATCTCGAGCTGCTTCGCGACGGGATCCCGCGCGCCCCACACGCCGGTCAGGTTCCCGCCCGGGTGCGAGAGGCTTTCCACCAGGCCCTGGCGGACGGGGTCAGATGGGTGCAGGAACACGACGGGGATCCGGTTCCCCGGGTCTGCGGTCGCGTCCTGGGCGGCGCGGATCGACTTGTCCTCGAACGCGACGATCACGTCCACGCGCTCTCGGACGAACTCCCGAGCCTGCTCCTCCGCCTGACCCGGGTCCAGGTCGCGCCAGGTCAACTGGATCCGCGGTCCGTCGTACTCACCCTGCAGTTGCTTCATCCGGCCCTGCACCAGCGTCCCGTCGCCGATGAGCTGCTGCATCACCTGGCTTGACGGGACGTCGAACCAGCCGAGGTCGCCGAGCCCCGCCACCAGCGTGGCCAGGGACGGAGGGTTGTGGTCAGTTCCCACATGCATCAGGCCAACCCGTGCGACCGGCGGAGGGGTAGGATCGATCGCGCCGGAGCAGGCGGCCAGGAGGCTGACGCACAGGATGACGCTCAGCATCTCCAGCGCAAATCGCCAAGTCTTCATTGCAACCCTACCCATCCCAGGCATGTGCCGGTCTGGAGACTACTCCAACGGTCACGCGCCTCAATGGGACGACGCTCGGCGATGCCGAGCGTCGTCCCGGATGGATCCGTCAGAAGGAGCAGTGGCCGGGATCTGGTGCGTCCTGCCGCCGCGTTGCGCCGGCCGGGATCAACTGGACCGCGACAGTCTGTGCGACTTCGCCGGTTTCGTTCCGGATGAGGTGCACGTCGCCGCCGCCGATGTCCGTGAACGAGTTGTTCGCGGTGCCCGCCGTGTAGACATGCGGCGTGCACTTCTGGTCGTTGCCCTCGTAGACGGTCACGCTTCCCACAGTGACGATGACGAAGCTTGGCCCCGGGTGCGTGTGCCAGCCGGTGCTGCCACCGGGCTGCCACGTGTTCTGCTGGACGTAGAGGTCGGACGACCCGTGCGTCCAGAGGACCTCGTTCCAGGGCTGGGGAGTCTTCGTATGCGCGTACGAGAAGATGTCGCCGAACCTGGCTGTCGCGATCGTGGATCCGCTGAAGCCCGTTCCGGGCGTGGCCAGGACGTTGCCTGCGTACCCGGCGAGGCCGAGAACGACGAGCACGACGGCCAACATCCACCTGGATCTCATATCTCATCCTCCCTGACAATGCGGATGCTCTATGTCCGCCTCGGGGCAACGTAGGGGGCCGCGCATCACCTGCCAACCGTGCCTGCCTGCGTTTCGCGGGGGTGCCTGCACCCCAACCGCCGACGGCGAAAGTCCGAGCCGCGCTGGTCAACCGGGCTTGCGGGCGGAAAAGCCTCGAACAAGATCGGGAAACGCATCGGCGTCGATCGGCTTGGCGATGTACCCGGCGAAGCCGGCGTCAGACAACCAGCCCTCGCGCGCGTCGAGTGGCAGGGCCGTCAGAGCCACTACCGGTATGCGCGAGGTGCGTGGCGCCGACCTGAGCGTTCGAACGGCCTCCGTGCCATCGGCATCTGGCAGGCGCAGGTCCATGAGGATGACGTCCGGCCGATGCTCGACCGCGAGCGCGATCCCCTCCGCGGCAGTCGCCGCCTCGAGCGTCCGAAAACTGGACGAGCGGAGCAGGTCGCGCGCCAGCTTCCGGTTCCAGTCGTTGTCGTCGACGATCAGGACGAGCGGGAGATCAGACGTCACTGGCGTATTCTCTGTCAATGCCGCTCCGGCTCGTGCTCGCCGAAGACCACTATCTCGTCCGTGAGGGCGTTCGGAGCCTGCTCGAGGTGGAGCCCGGTTTCGAAGTCGCGGCGGTCTGCGGGGACCTTGACTCACTGCTCGCGGCCGTCGATCGCGAAAGCCCTGACGTGGTGGTCACAGACATTCGCATGCCGCCCGGCCACTCGGACGAGGGGATCCAGGCTGCGCGACGACTTCGGGCAACGCACCCGAACCTGGGCGTGGTCGTCCTCAGCCACTACGCCAGCGCGAGCTATGCGCTTGCGCTGCTCGACACCGGGAGCGCCGGGCGCGCCTACGTGCTGAAGGAGCGGGTCCATGACCTCGACCAGCTGGTCGGCGCCATCCGTGCGGTCGCACAGGGTGGCTCGCTGATCGACCCCAAGGTGGTGGAGGGCCTGGTGGCCGAGCGCGCGCGAGCGTCGACGTCCCCGCTCGGCCAGCTGACCCCCCGGGAACGCGACGTGCTCAAGAAGATGGCCGAGGGCAAGAACAACGCGTCGATCGCCCAAGACCTTGTTGTGACCGAGCGGTCCGTCGAGAAGGTCATCAACTCGATGTTCATGAAGCTCGGGCTGACGTCCGAGCCAGCGGTTCACAAGCGCGTTAAGGCGGTCATCCTGTATCTCGCCGAGGGCGATCGGGATCAGCGCGACAACGACAGCGACCCATGAATATGCGAACCACCGTCCTTCCCGGGTTCGAGGCGGACGCGGCCGCCGAGCGCCTCGATGCGATCACGCAGGCGGTCGAGGCCACTTTCCGCGAGAGGCCCGGCGATCGCGATCTCGAAGGTCATGGTGCCATTCGCATCGCGCACGCTGATCGTTGCCTGGGACCCGCGCGACGCTGAGGACATCGCCTCCACGCAAGACCAGTAGACAGCGGCGGTGATCCCGGCCGGGTAGCCGGCTCTGCCCGGGACGTCCACCACCAGGGTGACACCGGCGCTCTCGGCCGCGGACCTCAGGGTGCTGGCGAGCCCACGCGCCTCGAGCAGCGGCGGGTAGATGCTCTGTGCCAGCTCGGCCGTTTCGTCCAGCGCATCACGAACGTGGGCCGCCAGTTCGTCGAGGAGCGCCTTGGCGGCCGCCGGGTCACGGTCCAGCACCCCGGACACACGCCGCAGCTCGACCGCGAAAGCGACGAGGGATTGCTGGACGCCATCGTGGACGGCACGCTCGATCGCGCGCCGATCGGCGTCGGCAGCCTCGACCAGCCGCTTTCGCGACTTGCGAAGCTCCAGTACCTCCGCCTGCAAGCGGTCGACGCGCTTGCCTAGCGGCTCGACGGACCCGGCGTTCGACACACCCCACCTCTGTCAGCACTCCGATCGCGCGCACTCGCGGATTGCGATGGGCGCTGCGACGGCATCCTCCCCGCTACCCATCTTGACGGCGGGTCGAAGGATGGACTAGTCGGGCGAGAGGAGTCAAAGCGACACCTTACGGGTGATCGTTCGGATAGCACTGCAAGCTGGTTCGTGGGGGCGTCGCTCGGCGTGGCCACGCCGGTCCACGACTTCCCAGTCCATCCATCGCCCGCCAGGTGCACGGCAGATCGAGCCCCGGAGGTGGAGTCGTGTCGGGCTGGGATAATCGCCCGTCGGGACCGCGGCAGGCTGGATCGCCGCCTCGAGCCAGCGGCGAGCGGCCGGCGGGCGGTCCGCCACGGTTGGCAGTGTTCCGCCCGCGAAGCTGTCTCCAGAATGAAATATCGCCTTCATGGTCTCTCCTGACCTGCGGTGACATTATCGAAGTCGGTGTCCCCCGGACGCCGGGGGACACCGAGGGCGTTTATCGGTGGCTCGCCATTCAGTGGTCCAGCCTGCTCATCCGACCACAACGACCGATACCTACCGGCGATGCCTGAGCTTCATTGAATGCGCTCCCTCGCTTGGCACGCGAGCGTCATACGCGGGCACGGACACATGTCAGTCGAATCGTCGAGCTCGTGACAGCTTGCGCGTCCGATATGTAGACAGGGCATCTGACTCTCGACGCTTCATCCGACCATCAACGCCCCCATGCACGATCTTGTCGATTTGGGGGTACCGGGCGGGTCGTGGCCCCTCATCGTTGCAAACGACTCAGGTGCCCATTCCCGCAAGAGTCAGGTGCTCATCGGGCTCACCCAAGCACGAAATAAGGGCGCCTGATTTCTGGGCAGGTGTGTAAAGACCGCAAAAGGCCAGGGTAGAGGGGAGGAGACTCAACAGGTAGCGGTCCGGCGGGCCAGCGACCACAACATCTTGTGGTGTGGCTGGCGAGGAAGTGGCTGGCGAGGAAGGATTCGAACCTTCGATCTCCTGATCCAGAGTCAGGTGACCGAGTTTCGCGATTCCTTGCCCGTCATGAGCACGAAACCCACCGATTTCTGCCTCGGATTCTACCGAGTCTGGTGACCTATCGCAAACGTAGTCAGGTGGCCACTGGCGGGTCACCT
>JBBRIM010000126.1:0-7804 GCA_038221095.1 Candidatus Limnocylindrales bacterium | reverse complement strand
TTGAACCGCTCGCGGACCCGGTAGCCGGTCGTTGAGGCCCGGCCGTCGTTGACCACGGCCATCCTCGTCCGGAACTTTGGGTCGCGGCCGATCGGCGCCTCGATTCGTCCCACTGCGGCAGTCACCGCGCCCTGGACAAGGGCCAGGTACGTCTTCTTGACCCGGCGTGCCTTGAGCTGGGCCATCAGGCTGGCCTGGGCAACATCCGTCTTGGCCACGATCAGCAGGCCGCTCGTGTCGCGGTCGAGGCGGTGGACGATTCCCGGCCGTCGAACACCGGCGATCCCGCCATACTCGGCACCGTCGGCGCGACCGAGCAGGGCGTTCACCAGGGTGCCCGAGTCGTGACCCGGCGACGGGTGGACGACCAGGCCGCTCGGCTTGTTGACGACGAGCAGATCCTCGTCCTCGTAGGCGATCTCGAGCGGGATGGCCTCGCCGGCTACCTCGAGCTTGACCGCCGCGGGGACATCGAGGTCCAGCACGAAGCCCGCTCCGACCAGCATGTTCGCCTTGAGCGGCACGCCGTCGCGGGTCAGCCGGCCATCCGAGATCAGGCGCTGGACGTAGCTCCGTGACAGGCCGGCAACGTCGGCCACGAACCGATCAACCCGCTGGTGGCCGGCTCCCTCGGGCACGACGAAGCGGCGCTGCCCGGTTGGCAACAACTCGATCGGGGCGATCATGCCAGCGGTCTCCTCAGCCATCGGCCCGGACCGGACGGGGCGCCGGCCGCACGGCCAGCAGGAGGAGGATCAGGATCGCGGTGCTGATCGCCGCGTCGCCGACGTTGAAGGTGAAGAAGCGCAGGGTGCCCAGGCCCAGGTCGACGAAGTCGACGACGTAGCCGAGCCGGAACCGGTCGATCAGGTTGCCGAGGGCACCCCCCAGGAGCAGGCCGAGAGCGATCGACAGGAGCAGGCTCCGAGGCGTCCGGGCGTGGTACCACACGATCAGGCCAAGGACGCCAAGGCTGCCGATGGCGAAGAGCAGGGCCGAGCTGCTGAATAGTCCGAAGAGTGCCCCGTTGTTGCGCGAGAAGATGAATCGGACCAGGTCTCCGGCCACGTTGACCACCTGGCCGGGCGCGATGTTGGCCACGATCCAGGCCTTGGCCAGCTGATCGGCCACGAAGACGAAGATGGCCAGGCCGGCGAAGAGGAACCAGGCCGGCCGCGGTGGGTCGGCCCGCACCGGCTCGGGGGACTGCCCGGCCAGCTCGGGTGCCTGCTCGACGATCATGCCCGGTGCCCGCCCAATCCGGGCCGAAGGCTGAGTTCGACCGGGCCCGAGGCCAGCTCAACCGTGGCGCGAGGCAGGCCGTCGGGCGCCGGTCCGGCGCTGATGCTGTCGGCGAGGGTGTCGGAACACAGCGCATCGAGGTAGCCGTGCAGCCCAGCCGCGAGCGGGCTGACCCACACTTCGATCCGGGCATCGAGCTCGAGCTCGGCCTCCCGGCGCAGGTCCTGGATGGCGCGCTGCAGTTCCCGGGCATCACCCTCGGCAATCAGCTCGGGGGTGAGCTGGGTGTCGATCACGGCCAGGAGGCCCTCGTCGTGGGCGACCGCAGTACCCGGCCGGGGGGACGCCAGAATCTCGACCTCGTCGGGAGCCAGGACCTGGCCGGCCAGCGTGACGCTGCCATCCGGGCGGATCTCGAAGTCCCCGGCCCGGGCGGCCGCCATCACCGCCGGGATCGCGCCGCCGAGGCGTTTGCCAATCCTGGGCAGGAGCGGCTTGAGGCGGCGTTCCACGAGCTCGGACTCGTCATCGATCAACTCGATCGACTTGACGTTGACCTCGTCGGCCAGCAGCTCGAGGAGGGCGGCCTGATCGTGCAGCTCGTCACCGGGCAGGGCCAGCCACAGTCGGGCGAGCGGCTGGCGGACCTTCAGTCCGGCCGCCGAGCGCAGGGTCCGGACGAGCTCAACTGCCCGTCGCACGGTGGCCATGGCGGCCTCCAGCTCCTCGTCCCGGAAACCGGCCAGCTCGGCGGCCGGCCAGGGCGTGAGGTGGACGCTGTCGGGCACCGCCGGAGCAGCGCTCGCCACCAGGTTGTCGTAGATCCCGTCGGTCATGAACGGCAGGATCGGGGCCATTACCCGGACGAGCATGACGAGGACGGTATGCAGGGTCGCAAACGCAGCGTCGCGCTCGGCGCTGTCGCCGGCCCGCGAGAAGCGCCGCCGGGACCGGCGCAGATACCAGGTGGACAGGTCATCGATCGTTTCTTCGATCGCCCGGGCCGCACCATAGGCGTCGTAGTCGCGCAGGCGCTCCTCGGCCCGCCCGGCGAGCCCGGCCACCCGCGACAGGATCCAGCGATCGAGCGCGGGGCGTCCCGCGACCGGTCCCGCGTTGCTGCTCGCCGACGACCAACCGGCTAGGCGGGCGTAGGTAACGAAGAAGGCATACACATTCCACAGGATCAGCAACCGCCGGCGGGCCTCATCGGCGGCATGCCAGCCGAACAGGATGTTGTCGTCGGGCCGGGCACTGGCATACATCCAGCGCATCACGTCGACGCCCATCCGCTCGGCGGCCTCGTCGAACTCGATCGCGTTGCCGGCGCTCTTGTGCATCGGCGCGCCGTTCTCGGCCAGCAAGGTGGCGTAGCCGAAGATCGTCCGGTAGGGCGCCTCGCGCCGGAGCACGGTGGACATGGCCAGCATCGCGTAGAACCAGTTCCGGAACTGGCCCGGGAAGCTCTCGGTCACGAAGTCCACCGGGAACCACTCGGCCCAGTAGGCTGGATCCTCGCGGTAGTGCAGGGTCGAGAACGGCACGATGCCCGCATCGAGCCAGACATTGCCAACGTCGGGCACCCGGCCGACGGGCGCGCCGCAGCCTGAGCACGCGATCCTGACGGCATCGATGTGGGGCCGGTGCGGGGTATGACCCTCGAACGCCGGCCAACCCTCGACCGCTCGCTCGCGGAGCTCGTCGCGGCCGCCGATCACATCGACGTGGCCGCAGGCGGAGCAGTCGTAGATCGGCAGGGCCAGGCCCCAGTAGCGCTTCTTCGAGATCATCCAGTCATGCATGTTCAGGAGCCAGTCGAGCTCCCGTTCATAGCCGAATCCCGGGATCCACCGGATGTCATCGACGACACCCATGATCTGGTAGCGCAGGCTCCGTTCGATCTCGTCCGCGGTCAGCTCGGCCCGCGGTCGGTCGTAGACCTCGCCCATCCGGATGAACCACTCGTCGACGAGCCGGAATACGAGCGCCGTCCCGCACCGCCAGCAATGTGGGTAGCGGTGGGTGATCGTCTCGAGCCGGAAGAACCGGTGGTGGTTGCGGAGGTGCTCGATGATCGGCTCGGCCACGTCGCGCGCATCCCGGCCGGTGTACGGCCCGAAGCCCTCAAGGTACACGCCGGCCTCGTCGAGCGGGGCGATCACGGGCAGGTCGAGGGCCCGGCCCAGGGCAAAGTCCTCGGCCCCGCAGCCCGGGGCGATGTGGACGATCCCGGTACCCTCGGCCTCGCCGACCTCACTCCAGGGCACGACCCGATGCTCGTAGGCGGGTCGTTCAGCCGTGGCGGCGAACGCCCGGCGGACCGCCGCCAGGTCGTCGAATGGTCCTTCGTAGCGCCAGCCCACGAGCTCCGACCCGGCCAGTTCGCCGAGGACCTCGAACGGCCCCTCGGCAGCCACGTCGAGGGCCGCCTTCAGGGTGCCCCGGGCGAGCCACAGGACCGACTCACCCTGGCGGACCTGGACGTAGCGCAGGTTCGGTCCGACCGCTGCAGCCACGTTCGAGGTGAGCGTCCAGGGGGTCGTGGTCCAGACCAGGAGTGCCTCGCCCGGCCGGTCAACCAGCGGTAGCCGGATCGTCAGTCCGGGATCCTCGCGGTCACGGTAGCCCTCGGTCATCTCATGCTGGCTCATGCCCGTCCCGCAGCGGGTGCACCAGGGCATCGTGTCATGGCCCTTGTACAGCCAGCCGCGCCGATGGCACTCGGCCAGGAAGCCCCAGATCAGGTCGTTGTTCTCATTGCTGAAGGTGAAATAGGAGCCGCCCAGGTCGGGCATCCCAAGGCGGCCGACGAGCATCTCGACGGAATCGCTGACCGAGCCGGCTGGCCCTTCGATCGTCGTCTGGGTCGAGGGATCCGCGGCGAGCAGGTCGCGCAGCCGGCGCAATTCATCGGGATCGTTCCAGTCCATCCACATCCCAAGCCGGATCGACTGCTCGGTCTGGCGCGCCGCGAAGGTCAGGACGCGCTGCTTGCACAGGCTGACGAACTGGGCGATCCCGTACGCCTCGATATCGCGCTTGTTGGCCAGCCCAAGATCACGCTCGACGTTGACCTCGACCCACAGGCCCTGGCAGTCGAAGCCGTTCTGGTAGCGCTGGTCATGGCCGAGCATCGCTCGAAAGCGCTGGAAGACGTCCTTGTACGTCCGGCCCCAGGCGTGGTGGACGCCCATTGGGTTGTTGGCCGTGATCGGGCCATCCAGGAAGCTCCAGCGCGGCCCGCCGGCGTTCTGCGCGCGCAGGCGAGCGAAGGTCTTCCGATCGCGCCAGCGAGCGAGCATCTCGTGCTCGGCGCCGATCAGATCGGGTTTGGCGCTGACGGGTCGAAACATCGGACCTCGGTTGATCGTCTGGAACCTCGCCCTCACCGAACGCCCGCAGGCGATCCCGGACGGCGGACAAGTGGAGGTCCGAGTATCCTACCCGCGATGCAGCCACCCGAGGAAGCGCGACCGCGTCCGCGCGAGCAGTCGGCCTTCGTGGCGGCCTTCCTGTCCCTCATTTTTCCGGGCCTCGGCCACGCCTACGCCCGGGCCTGGACGCGAGCGATCGGGTTCGCGGCTCCGCCGCTGCTCGTGGTGGCGCTCCTCCTCGGGGTCTTCCTCAAGCTGGGCGGGCTCGGCGCCGCGGTCATGGTTGTCGCCAATCTCAGCCTGATCCTGGTGGGCAACGTCGTGGCGCTCGTCTACCGGGCGGTTGCCGCGATCGACGCCTACCGGGTGGTTGCCTTTGTCAATGCCCAGGCGGGCGGCGATCGCCGTCTCGGCCGGCGCACCCTCCGGCTCAACCCGATCTCGGTAGCCGGGCTGGCGGCGGTCTGCCTGGTGATCGCGGGAACCCACGCCGTGGTGGCCCGCTACGGCGGCGCGGCCCAGGATTTCGTGAGCTGCATCCAGGATCCCAACTGCGACACCCAGGATAACGCGACGCCCAACCCGAGCAATGGCCCGCAGGCTACCGACTCACCGACCGCCACGCTGTCGCTGCCACCGGTCGGCACGGCGCTTCCCTCTTTCTCGAGCGTGCCCGCCTGGAATCACACCGAGCGCCTGAACATCCTGCTCCTCGGAGTCGACCAGCGCCAGGGCGACACCACCTTCAACACCGACACCATGATCGTGGTCTCGATCGACCCGGTGACCAAGAACGTGGCCATGTTCAGCCTGCCCCGCGACACGGTCAATGTGCCCCTTCCGCCGGCCGCCCAGCGTGTCTTCGGATCGGTCTACCAGGGCAAGATCAACAGCCTGTGGTCGAACGCCCGGAACCGCCCCGACGCATTCCCGGGGACAGACCGGGCGCGCGGCTACAACGCCATGAAGGAAGCCCTTGGGACGCTCTACGGCCTCAACATCCAGTACTACGTGATGGTCAACTTCCAGGGCTTCCAGCAGGTCGTCGATACCCTCGGTGGGGTCACCATCAACGTCCAGAACCCGGTTGTCGACGACAAGTACCCGGGTGACAATGGAACCGACCTGCGGGTCTACATCCCGGCCGGTCCACAACACATGACCGGCGCCCAGGCCCTGATCTACGCCCGCTCACGCCACGGTTCGAGCGACTTCGACCGGGCCTCCCGGCAGCAGCGGATGATCCTGTCAATCCGCGAGCAGACCAGCCCGCAGGCCGTGCTCACCAATCTGCAATCCCTGCTGACCACGCTCAAGTCCTCGTTCAAGACCGACATCCCGCTCGACCAGCTGCCTGCCCTGATCCAGCTCTCGAGCCAGGTCAATACGGCCAACATTCGCTCGTACGTGTTCTCGCCACCGCGCTTCGAGACGCAGAACTACCCGATCAGTACCAACCTGTTTCCGAACGTGGCGCTGATCCGGAGCACGGTTGCCAACGCCTTCAAGATCGATCCCAAGCTCGAGCAGCTGCGCGACGCGGTCTCGGCCGAGGACGGCACCGTCTGGATCGTCAATGGCTCGGGCAAGAACGGCCAGGCCAACTCGCTGGTGGCTTTCCTCGAATACGAGGGCCTGACGGCCGTCGCCCGGACCGAGCATCCCCCGGTGAGTCCGGCCAACACGGTGATCAAGGTCTACAACGGCCGGGAAACGTCACTGCCGTCCACGGTCGCGTTGCTCCAACGGATCTTTGGCGTGCAGGCCCAGCTCATCAATGATCCGAGCGTCACGGTCGACATCATCCTGACCACGGGCAAGGCCACGCCCAGCCTGACCGCCCCGCCGGGTCCCTGACCAGGTTGGGCCTCAGCCGGCCTCGCTGATCGGGGTCAGCCAGTGGCTGTACTCGGGGACGCGGCCGCGGACGGCGTCGAAGTAGCGCCGGGAGATCGCTCCGCCGATCGGACCGACCTTGCCCGAGCCAACCTGGCGATGGTCGACCTCGATCACCGGTGAAACCTGGACGCCTGTCCCGCACAGGAAGATCTCGTCGGCGATGTACAGCTCCGATCGGTCGATTGAGCGGACTTCGACGGTCAGGCCATCGGCCCGGCACAACTCGATCATGGCCCGCCGGGTGATCCCTTCGAGAATGTCGTCGTAGACGGGCGGCGTGAGCACGACGCCGTCGCGGACGACGAACAGGTTCGCGGCCGAAGCTTCCGAGGCATGGCCACTGGCGGTCAGCACGATCGCCTCGTCGAACCCGTTCAACTCGGCTTCCGACTTCTGGAAGGCCATGTTGGCGTAGCCGCCGGTGATTTTGGCCCGGGCCGGCAGCGCGTCGTCAGAGTTGCGCCGCCACGACGACGTCATCACGCGGACGCCCTTCTCGGTCTCGATGTAGTTGCCAAAGGGCAGCGCCACGACGCACAGATCGTGGTCGAGGTGATGGAGCCGGACGCCGATCGCCCGGGTCGACTTGTAGAACGACGGGCGAATGTAGACATCCTCACGGAACTTGTTCCGGCGGATGACCTCGGTGATGATCCCGACCAGTTCATCGACCGGCGGCACGGGTTCCATCATCATGATCCGGCAGGAGTGCCGGATCCGCTCGACGTGCTCGCGCAGGAAGAGGCCGTAGAGCTGGCCCTGCTCCTCGTTCCAGTACGCCCGGATCCCCTCGAACACGGCCGTCCCGTACATGAAGGCGTGGGTCATGATGCTGATCTGGGCATCGCGCATCAGCACGTAGCCGCCCTGGAAATAGGTGATCAGCGAGTCGAGATCGAAGCTCCCGGCAGCGGCCGGAGCGGGACTGGATTTCTCGGTCAACATCGGCGACGGCTCCTGTACCTGTGGCCGCGCTTGGCGACGCACGAACATCGAGATCCCATCATAGCAGCGGCCTTCGGACGCTCGGCCGCACCGAATCGGACTACGGCGCGATCAGGCCCGACAGGCTGGCGCCCACCAGTCCGAGCTGGGCAAGGTACAGGGCACCGCCTGCGAGCAGGCCCCGACCGTGGAGGCGGCCGGTCCGGATCATCGGGATGAAGATGAGGGCCGTCGAGGCAAATGCCACCCCGGCCGATGCAAAGGCGACCCAGGAACCGCTGCCGATCGACCACTGGCTCGATGCAAACAGGAGGGCAATCGAGGTCGGCACCGCCCCCTGGAAG
>JBBRIM010000125.1:0-8030 GCA_038221095.1 Candidatus Limnocylindrales bacterium | reverse complement strand
ACCCAGCTCGGGACGATGCAGGCCAAGAACCTCGAGGAGCTCGAGCTGCAGCTGCCGTTCCTGGAGCGGACGATGCGCCCGTTGGCGGCTCGTCTGTCCGGATCGGTCGCCCGGATCACGAGTACCTCGTTCGCCGATCGGACCGAGAAGAACCTGGCCCTGGCCGGCAACCCGGGCGATCTGCGCGTCGCCGACTGGCTCGGGATCAAGGCCGTGGTGGCGATCATCTTTGGGATCGTCTTCTTCCTGCTGTTCGCCGTGGTCAACATCCTCGGCATGCAGTTTCCGCTCGGTGCCGGGATGTCCCTGCTGGGCGTCCTGATCGGCTATATCGCGCCGGAGTTCTGGCTCGGCCGGCGGATCAAGCGCCGCCAGAAGGCCATCCTGCTGATGATCCCGGACACCCTCGACCTGCTGACGATCTCGGTCCGGGCCGGACTCGGTTTCGATGCCGCGCTGGCCAAGGTCGTCGAGAAGCTGAAAGGGCCGCTGTCCGATGAGTTCCGCCGGGCGCTGGCCGAGGTCCGCGTCGGCAAGACCCGCCGCGAGGCCCTGCGCGACATCATTCCCCGGACTGAGGTGGCGCCGCTGACGAACTTCGTCGGTGCGATCATCCAGGCCGAAACGCTGGGCGTCTCGATCTCGAAGGTGCTCCAGGTCCAGTCGGAGCAGCTCCGGATCGAACGTCGCCAGCGAGCCGAGGAGCAGGCCGCAAAGGCGCCGATCAAGATGCTGTTCCCGCTCGTCGGGTGCATCTTCCCGTCGCTGTTCGTGGTCATCCTCGGGCCGGCGATCATCCTGATCGTCAAGAACCTCAAGACGTAGCCGACGTGGGGCCGGCCTCCGGTCCCACGTTCGCTCCAGCCTGAGGCGACCTCCTGATGACCAGTGTCCGCAACATCGAGCGGGGCACGATCCTCGCTGATCAACTCGAGTCGGCCGACTCCCTGTGGGGCAAGTTCCGCGGCCTGATGGGACGCGCGGTGCTGGCCGACGGTGCCGGCCTGTGGCTGGCCGGCAGCAACGGCATCCACATGATGTTCATGCGTTTCGCGATTGATGCCGTCTTCGTCGGCAAGCCCGAGGCCGACGGCACCCGCGAGGTCCTGGCCCTGCACCGCGCCCTGCCACCATGGCGAGGCATCGTCTGGCTGGTCCGCGGGGCCAACGGCACGCTCGAACTCCCCGTGGGGGTCATCGACCGCACGCACACCGCCGTCGGGGACTTCCTGCGCTTCAGCTGAGGGTCGCAGGGTGCCGTCGGGCCATGGCCTGTCCGTGCCTGTGCCCGTGCCCGTGGCCCGTGCGGCGCGCCCGTGCCGTCGCGTGCCCATGCCGTGGCGCGCCCGTGCGGTGGGGTGCCCGGGCCGTGGCGTGATATCCGACGGCCCGGCGCCGTGAGGCAGCCAGCTCCCAGCCCCCAACGGCCTCGACATACCCCCGGGGTTTAGCCGGCAGGCCTCGAGTCGGTTCGGTGCCCCCGGAACGCCGGGGCACGGACCGCTCCTCGAGATCCACGCACGAGTCGCGAGCGGCCGGGCCATCGACCGCACGGCGCGGGCGCTGACTCGCGTCGGAAGCAGGCCACCCAAACCTGGCAGGTATGCCGTGACGCACAGCGCTGGCGAGGCTAGCCCTCGAGGTCCCGGTGGTGCGCGGCGGGCGCGGCGGGCGGCGTGGTACGCGGCGGGCGGCAGGCCGAAGGCCGTAGGTGCGCCGCGACGATGCCCGGAGATACGGCCATCACCGCCGGGAAGTTCGCCCGAGTGGGTAACCGACGCACTTCAGGCCCTCCTCGAGGGCTGCAGGCCCCTCGTATCCGCGTCAGTCCTGAAGCCCTCCAGTCGCTGCGTTATGCCTCCCATGTTTCAGGCGACGGCTACTCGGCCGATTCGGACGCTCGGGTGCGCCGAGCCAAGGTCGCCGACGACTCGAGCGAGCACGAATGACGCTCGCGCGCGCCCGGAGCAGCCCTGGATAACAACCGCTAACCGTCCCGAAGCCGGCCCTGAAACGCCGCAGGTATCAGCGCGCTACCTGGGCCGGCCGAGCGTGGGGCCCGCCGAGCGCGCTGCACTGGGGCAGGAAGCTGGCAGTCGCAGGGTAACGATCCGATAAGGGCCGAACGACATGATCGACACATGGCAGGCGGACTGAGGACGGTGCTCGAGCGAGCCCTCGACCTGGCGCTGCCGCCGAGCTGCGCCGGCTGTGGGCTCGAGGGGGAGCTGTTCTGCGCAGCTTGCCGGCCATCGCTCGAGGAACGGCTGACCCTGCCCGGCGGCGTGGCGATCGGATTGGTCGCCGAGATACCGTGGCCGCTCCTGCAACTCGAGTGGTGCGGCCCGTTCACGGGCCCGGTCCGGGCGGCGCTCCATGCCCTGAAGTACGCCGGCGAGCGGCGGTTGGCACAGCCGCTGGGCGCTGCCCTGGCGACTCGCTGGCTCCACGCGGGCGCCGGTGGCGATCTGGTGGTCCCCGTCCCGGTCCACGCGGCCCGGGCACGCGAACGGGGCTACGACCAGGCTGTCCTGCTGGCGGACGTCGCTGCCCGGGACCTGGGCCTGCCCTTCGGGCCGATCCTCGAACGGCACCGCCCAACCGTTCGCCAGTTCGATCTCGATCGAGGTGCTCGGGCCGGTAATGTCGTCGGCGCGTTCCGGCTGGTGGCAGGCAGCCACGGCGAGCGTCCGCTCGAGGGGCGCTGGGTCGTGCTCATCGATGACGTCGTGACGACCGGATCGACCCTGATCGCCTGCGCCGCCACCCTGATCGAGGCCGGTGCGCTCGGGGTCTCGGGGCTGACCGTTGCGCGCGAACGTTGAGGGGCGTCAGCGGACGGCCGGGACCACCAGCCGGAAGACCTGGCGCGTCCCGGACAGACCTTTCAGTTCGTGCATCCCCGCGTCGTCGAGCACCAGGTCCGAGCCCTCCAGCAGGCCGCTCGTCGTCGATGAGACCATGACCTCGTTCGGGCCGGCCAGCGACATCACCCGGGCCGCAGCGTGAACCGCGATGCCGCGCACGTCCCCACCGACGAATTCGACCTCGCCGGTGTGCAGACCGACCCTGATCGGCAGGTCGATCGTCTGGGCCGCGCGCACCATCGCCGCGGCACATCGGACCGCTCGCGTTGCGCTGTCGAAGACCGCCAGGAACCCGTCACCGGTCGTCTTCACTTCACGTCCGCGAAAGACATTCAGCTCGTCGCGCAGTCGGGCGTTGTGGGCGACGAGCATGTCATGCCAGGCCGCATCGCCGATCCGTTCGGCAATGGCGGTGGAGTCGACGATGTCGGTGAACATGACGGTGGCCAGCGAACGCTCGCCGGTCTCGCCGAGCGCCGCGCCGAGGGCGCGACTGCTGGCGCCCCACTCGATCGTGACCCAGGGCTCTTCGCCCACGACCCACTTGTCGTGGCCGGGCGGAATCTCGAAGATCGAGTCGGGTCCGATGTCGAGCGTGTCGCCGTCGTCCATCACGACCCGCACAACGCCGGACATCGAGTAGCCAAAGTGACGCATCGAGCAGGACGGAGTCCCGACGATCGGCCCGAGGTCCCGCGACCAGCGCCAGCCAGGCTCGAAACTGCAGTGGCCGATCGTGGCCTCATCGAGGCCGACCGTCGCGAATCGGACCTTGGGCATCGTCCGAACTTCGTCGGGCCGGGCGAAACTCTTGGCTTGGAGGCGGGGCATGGCGGCGTGTCTCCGGGTCCGAGGGGAGCAGGGTCCAGGCGGAACGGGGTCCGCTACATCATGCGCCTGTTGAACCTAGCCACCGTTCCCCGGCAGGCGCCGGTAGATCCCGTTCGAGCGCGACATCAGACCAGACTCGACGAGGTAGCGCCGGAGGGCAGCAACGTCGGGGTGGACCAGCGCCAGGCGCATGTTCACCTCCTTCTCGGGGTAGTCGCGGTCCTCCGAGAAGCAGCGCTCCCGGAGTTCACGCAGCACGAAGAGGCGCTTGCCCTGGCGAGCCGGGATCGAGACGAGCCGGCCGTCCCGGAAGAACGTCTGAACGACCCGGGCGGCTGCGGCAGAGGTTGCGGCGCCGGCGTCTGGTGGGTTCGTGTCGAGGTCCACCGCTACAGCCTACCGGCTACGATGCCCGCATGCTTCCCGACGGCCGTCGGCTCGGCGCCCATCTGCCGCTCGGGGGCGGAATGGTGGTTGCGGTTGAGCGGGCCCAGGCGATCGGCCTCGACACGCTCCAGATCTTCAGCGACAACCCCACGGCCTGGCGCCGTCGGGCGGAGCCTCCGCGCGAGCTGGCTGCCTACCGGGCCAGGCTGGTCGAGTTCGGGCTCGGGCCGATCGCGATCCACGCGGCCTACCTGGTCAACCTGGCCGGCCCGGACGACATGTTTCACGTGCAATCGGTCGACGTGCTTCGTCACGAGCTGACGGTCGCCCCATCGTTCGGGGCGCGCTTCGTCAACGTCCACACGGGCTCGCACAAGGGCAGCGGCCTCGACGGCGGCATTGCCCGGATCGCCGAAGGGATCGCCACAGCCTTCGCTGATGTGCCCGATGGTCCCGATGCGGCCGTGCTCGTGCTCGAGAACTCGGCCGGGGGCGGCGGCGGGATCGGGGTCGACGTGAATGAGCTCGCCGACCTCCTCGATGCGATCGCACAGCGGGGCGTCGCCCGGGATCGCGTCGCCCTGTGTCTCGACACAGCCCACTTGTGGGGCGCCGGTCATCCGATCGATACGGCCGAAGGCGTGGATCGGCTGATCGGCGAACTGGGCCAGCGGGTCGGGATCGAACGGGTGGCGATGATCCACCTGAACGACTCGAAGGCGGAGCTCGGTTCGCGGATGGATCGCCACGAGCACCTGGGTGCCGGCGCGATCGGTGCGCCGGGGCTCGCCCGGATCCTCACCCATCCGGACCTGCAGCACGCCACCTACTACCTCGAAACCCCCGGCATGGACGAGGGCTACGACGCCGTCAATGCGGGCCGCGCCCACGACCTGGCCGAGGGCCGGCCACTGTCGATCCTGCCGCCCGAAGCGATGACCCTGCCCGGTGCCCGGGCCCGAACCGGGCCGAGCGTCGAGCCTGCCACGCATCCGAAACCCACCCGGAGGAAACCGGGCCCGACGAAACCGGGCCCGACGAAACCGGCGTTTGGCAAGAAGGCGGCGAAACCGGCCCCGGCCGCCAAGTCGTCCCGGGCGGCCAAAAGCAAGGCCGCTGGATGACGACCGGGAACGTCGAATGACGGCCGAGCCCGTCGACCGCCGGACGCAACGAGCTGCGGACCTCGCGGTCCTGCTCGGTCTGCTCGCGCTTGCGGCCCTGTTGCGTCTGCCGGGCCTTGCCGCTCGGGGCGGTTGGGACGCAGACCAGGGCCACGACATGCTGGTCCTCTGGCGGCTGATCCAGCAGGGCCAGGTCCCGCTGCTCGGTCCGTCGACATCGATCGGCGACTTCCACCATGGCGCCCTGTACTACCTCTTGCTCGCCCCGTTTGCCTGGGTCTCGAACGGCGACCCACTCGTCGTGGTCGGAGCGATTGCGCTCGGAGGTGTCGCGGCGGTCGGCGTGACCTGGAGGCTCGCCCGGTCGATCGGTGGGCCTATCGCCGGCCTCGTCGCGGGCCTGCTGATGGCCGTCTCCTCGAGCGCCATCAGCGAGTCCACCTTCATCTGGAACCCGAACCTGGTCGCCCTGTCGTCGGCCATCGCTCTCGCGGCGGCGTGGCGGGCCCACCAGACCGGGAGGGCGAGGTGGTGGAGCCTGGCCGCGGCCGGACTGGTGGTAACGATGCAGTGCCACGTCCTGGGAATCGCCCTGGCACCGCCCTTGGTGGGCCGCTACCTGCTCGATCTCCGGCGGAGCACTCCCGGCGAGTCACGCCGGCGCCTGGCCCGGGCCGGCCTGCTGGTCGGCGCCGTGATCGTCATCGGCTATCTCCCGCTGATCGCGCACGAGCTCGGCAGCGGGTTTTCCGAGACACGGGCCGCGCTCGGCTTCCTCCTGGGCGGCGGCCAGCCCGTGGCCCTCAGCCTGCCGGCCAGGCTGCTCTTTGTCGGGCTCCGAATCGTCACCTGGCCGCTCGCGGGCCTCCTCACGGATCACCTCGTCATCGGCGTCCTCCTCAGTGTTGCCATGATCGCGGGGTTTGCCTGGCGGGTCCGTTTGGCGCCCCAGCCGGAGCGCAGCGAGGCACGCCTGCTTGGCGCGACGCTCGTGTTCGGCTGGCTCGTCCTGGGCATTGGCGTCGGCGGCCTGGCCACCGTTACGCCGCTCCCGGTTGACCATTACCACGCGTTCCTCGACCCGATCGTATACATCGCCGTCGGGCTCATCGTCGCCGCGCTGTGGCGACTGGTGGAGCGGCCGAGCGCCGGAGTTCGTGCCACCACGGGGGCTCGCGCCACCTGGGCATCCCCAAAGGCGATTTCCCGGGGGCTGGTCGCTGCGGGGGTTGCGGCCCTGGTGATCTTCAACCTGGCCATCGCCCCGCCGGCCACATCCGTTGACGGTGGCTGGCCGGCGGCCGACCAGGCGGCTCGGCGGATCCTGGCCGCGAGCGGGGGCGGCACCCTGCCGATCGAGCTGCGCAGCCTGCCTGCGTTCAAGCCCGCCGACGCCTACGGCTTCCCGCTCATCCGGGCGATGGCCACGGTCACGGGCACGCTCGACTCCCCGACAACCTGGTCAAGGGCCGCTGCGGCGTCGAAATCTGGCACGGGCGCCGTGGCCGGTGACGTACCGGCCGCTGCCCTCAGCTCGAGCGGCGCCATCGTCGTGGTGTGCGACTCGCTGTTCGTGCCGGACTGCGCCGGCTCGGCCGAGGCAGCTGCGGTTCCGACCGGAGGCTTCAGGCTGGTCGATCGCTTTAGTGCGGCTTCCGGACGGACGATATCGATCTACCTGCCAACGAACGGCTGATCGCTGACTCGGAGGAATCGCGAACGCCGGGCTCCCCAGAACCCGGCGTTCGCTGTCCCCGAGACCCGGAAATGGAGGGAGATCCGGGCCGTGTCAGTAGTCGTGAGGGCCGGCCGGCGCACCGCCGGCAGCGTGGCGCGTTTCGGCTAGTAGCGGTTGGTCGGCCGGTTCGAGATCGGCCGGAGAGCCGGTCGACCCTGGCTGACCCGGGTCTGGGTGGCGATGCCGATGCCGGCGCCCATCGGGCTGCCGACCGCGGGCGTCCCGCGCAGATATGGGCTCTGGGTTGGATGCGTAGCCTCGCCGCCCTGGTACGAGCGACCCAGTCGGCGCATCCGCACGGCCAGGTAATACTCCATGATCTGGCGCACCTGCGGCTCGCTCAGGACATCGTCCGAACGCAGGGCGTACTCGACGCGGGCGGTCGGGTTCGAAGCGCCCGAAGACATCAGGCCCAGGTACTGGGGCGTGTCGGCGTCGTCGCGCAGTTCGCGCAGGCCGCGGGCCAGCTTCGTGGCGGTCCCCAGCGACGGCATTCGATCGCCCCGGATCAGCCGGGAGATCGTCGAGTGATCGACGCCCGACTGCTGGGCGAGCTGGCGCTGGGACATCTTCTTGGCCTTGAGCTGGGCTCGCAGCCACTCGTTGAACGCTCGTCCGTTTGTGGTCGTCATATCGGCTCGCTGGGCACTCCGCTGGGCGACGATCGGTTACTACCGAACTGCCCTGACCTTCCCACGAGGCCTGTTGCGTCGTTATCACCCGTTGGTACCGATCGGTTGCCGCCCGCCTGGGTCGCGGGGCGTCAGTGTGGTGTAGTCCGGACGAATCCGGTATAGGGCGTCGATTGGTACCTCTGGCGGCCGCCGGTGCGCACCGGTGCGTGGACGCACAGCCGATGGTTGTCGTTACGCTCGAGCCGCGGACCAGGTTTCGGCCGCCTGCCGCCGGGACGCGGGCTGAGTCTCCCCGGCTGCGAACGTTGGCGGCGGGATGTAACTCGCCCGGGGTGGGCCCGGAACGAATCCGCCACGAGCCCCATCGTGGTCAGGGGCGACCTGAAGGTTGGATCCGATCGAGGCATCGCACCGGCTGCTGAGCACGACGAGGCTGGCCTGGGACACC
>JBBRIM010000124.1:0-8363 GCA_038221095.1 Candidatus Limnocylindrales bacterium | reverse complement strand
CGAGATCCCGACGATGGGCGACGATGCGCTGGCAGCCCGCCTCGCTGGGCTCGTCCCGGCCGAGGGCGAGGGTGACGTCCGGCCAGTCCGGGCCGCGTCCGAGGCAACCACCAGGGTCGTCGTGACCGGGCTGGTCAGCGTGGCCAGCATCGCCAGCTTCAAGCGTCACCTCGGTCGAGTGGCCGGGGTCCAGTCGGTCGGCGTATCGTCCGGCCCGGATGGCGAGTTCGTGTTCACGGCCCACCACGACAGCGGTGTGAACATCCGCGAGGTTGTGCCGACCCTGCCTGGGTTCCGGGCGCGAGTCACCGACGCGTCCGATGGGCTCGTCAACGTGGCGGCTCACGATCCAGAGTCCGGGAACTAGATCGAGTGGGCCGCCAGTCGATCGTCGTCGCTCTGCCGCGCGACGAGCAGGTCGCTGTTACCCGCGAGCTGGCCGAGGCCGGCTTCGACGTCCTCCCAGTGACGACGCCGGACGAACTCGAGCAGATCCTCTCGACGCGCAAGGAGGTTGGCATCGCCATCCTCGACGGCGAGAGCGACTTCGATCGCTCCCTCGAGTACTACTCCCTGCTCCACGACGGTGACCGGGAAATCCCGGCGCTGATGGTCGTCTCGCCGCGGGCACTCGATCGACTGGCCGGCGCGGCCACCAAGGCGAGCATCGACGACGAGTTCTTCACCCGGCCATATTCCACCGACTCGCTCCGCTGGCGGATCGAGGCAATGTTGATTCGTTCGGTCACGATCGACGACGGCAGCGGTCCCGTGCTCCAGTCGGGCGGAGACTTCGAATCAGCCTCCTGGTCGAAGCGGGCCACGATCGTGTCGATCTTCAACCCAAAGGGCGGCGTGGGCAAGACGACCACCGCCCTGAACCTGGCCGCCACCCTGCAGGTCCGGATGGATCTCAAAGTGCTCCTCCTCGACGCCGACACCGTCACTGGTCACATCGCGACGTCACTCGGTCTCGAGTCGGTGACGACGGTGGTCGATGCCTGGACCGAGGACGTCGACGAAGGCCGCGGCGAGCGCGGCCTGGCCGAGATCGCCACCCAGCACCAGAACGGGCTGACCGTGTGCGTCCTCACGTCGAGCCCGCTGAACACCGAGATCCTCGAGCCCGAGCGTGTCGGCGAGGCAATCCGGGCCGCCCGGCGTGGCTTCGACTTCATCGTGGTCGACATGCACCCCTCGTACAGTCCGCTCAACCAGGAGATCTTCGAACGATCGGACCGGATCCTCGTCCCGGTGACCCCGGACGTGCCGGCAATCCGGGCGGCCGTCCAGATGCGCGACGTGGCCGAGGAGCTGGGTGTCCGCGACAAGCTCGCCCTGGTGGTCAACCGGGCCAACAGCGGCGTCTCGGTGGCCGACATGGAGAAGACGGTCGGGATGCCGGCCCTCGCCCTGATCCGGTCGGGTGGCCTGCTCTTCGTGCGGGCGGCCAACGAGGGTCGCTCGGTCATCGAGCAGTATCCCAAGGAAAAGGTGACCGAGGACTTCGAGGTCCTCGCTGCGAAGCTGGTCGGGACCGAGCGCCAGGTGGTCGACAAGGCCGCCGCAGCCAAGCCGGCCTTCCGGATCTTCAACCGGACCAAGGAACCCGCCCGGGTCTGAACCAGGCCCGGCGTCAGCCCGCCGGTTCGTCTGGGGCGAGCTCCACCTCGACCTGCTCGACCCCGCGCAGGTATTGCCGGTTCACCAGGATCGTTTCGACCCGCTGATCACCGATCCGCCGATCGTTGAGCGTGACCACTCCACCGGTCACGGCGAAGAACATCTCGTTCGACCGATCGAGCAGGCGCTCGGGCTCCGATCCCGGGTAGAGGTGGACCGCGCCGGTGACCCGGAAGGGTGGCACCTCGAGGGCAACCCCGTAGCTCAACTTGTGGACCCGATGGGCCGCCTTCTCGTCGTCCGACAGGTGGGGCTGGCTGCCTTCCCCGGCGAGCACGACGATCAGGTCGTAGGGATCGATGCTGCGCAATCCAGGAACAGCGCTGAACGCCTCGGAGCCATCCAGGGGAGCCCAGTTGACGTCCCGGATCGGGATTGCATCGCGCCGGTTGAGGACGTCCGACAGCCGCCCGGCGACTTCCATCACGCCAACCAGGCGCCACTCTTCGGTCAGTCCGTCGAAGGCGATGCCAGCACCGGCCGCCACGGCCGGCAGGGCTACCCCGGCCGCCGCGACCGTCGGCGAGGTTGCCGGTTTTTCGTCTTTCTTGCCGAAGCCGAAGGGCACCCTATTCCTCCTCGGCCGATCCGCTCGTCTCGCGAATGGTGTCGACGACTCCGGCATCGGCCAGGGTGGTGGTATCGCCCAGGACGCGGTTCTCGGCGATGTCACGGAGCAACCGGCGCATGATCTTGCCGGAGCGGGTCTTGGGCAGGTCGGGCGTGAACATCAGGAACTTTGGGCGGGCGATCGGCCCGATCACGTAGGCGACGTGCTCGCGCAACTGGACGGCCAGGGCGTCGTCCGGTTCGACGCCGGCCTTGAGGATCACGAACGCGAAGATCGCCTGGCCGCTGATCTCGTCGGCCTTGCCGACGACGGCCGCTTCGGCCACGCTGGGATGGTCGACCAGGGCTGATTCGACCTCGATCGTGCTGATCCGATGGCCGGCGATGTTCATCACGTCATCGACCCGGCCGAGCAGCCACAGGTAGCCCTCCTCGTCACGCTTGGCCCCGTCGCCGGCGAAGTACATCCCAGGGAAGCGGCTCCAGTAGGTCTGCCGGTAGCGCTCCGGATCGCCGTAGATCCCGCGCAGCATCGACGGCCACGGTTGCTTCAGGACAAGGTACCCGCCGCCGCCCCGGGGCACGCTCCGGCCGGCAGCATCGACGACGTCGGCCACGATCCCCGGCAGCGGGAAGGTGGCCGAACCCGGCTTGGTCGTGGTCACCCCGGGCAGCGGGCTGATCAGGATCGAGCCGGTCTCGGTCTGCCACCAGGTATCCACGATCGGCGCCTTCTCGCCGCCGATGTTGCGGTGATACCACAGCCAGGCCTCGGGATTGATCGGTTCACCGACCGAACCGAGCAGGCGCAGCGAGGTCAGGTCGTGCCGGGCGGGATAGGCCTCACCCTGCTTCATGAACGAGCGGATCGCGGTCGGGGCGCAGTACAGGATCGTGACTTTGAGGTCCTCGACGATCTGCCACCAGCGGTCCCAGTCGGGCGTGTCGGGCGCCCCTTCGTACATCACCCCGGTCGTCCCGTTGGCGAGCGGCCCGTACACGATGTAGCTGTGACCGGTGACCCAGCCGATGTCGGCCGCGCACCAGTACACGTCGTCGGGCTTGATGTCGAAGACGATCTCGTGGGTGAACGAGGCACCCAGGAGGTAGCCGGCCGAGGTGTGGATGATCCCCTTCGGCTTGGCCGTCGTGCCCGACGTGTAGAGCAGGTAGAGGAGCTGCTCGCTGTCCACCGGGACGGGCGGGCAGACGGGACTCTGGCGGTCGACGATCTCGTGCCACCAGTGGTCGCGACCTTCGACCATGTGAACCCCGGCCCGGATCCGGTCGACCACGATCGCGGCGGTGATCGATGGGGTCGAGGCCATCGCCTCGTCGGCGTGGTGCTTCAGGCCGACCGCCTTGCCCCGCCGCCAGCCTCCGTCGGCGGTGATCAGGACCTTGGCCTCGGCATCGTTGATCCGATCCGACAGTGCCTCGGCCGAGAATCCCCCGAAGATCACCGTGTGGGCCGCGCCAAGCCGGGCGCAGGCGAGCATCGCGATCGGCAGCTCGGGGATCATCGGCAGGTAGATCGCGACCCGATCGCCGGCCACGATGCCGAGCTCCCTGAGTGCGTTGGCGCACTTTGAGACTTCGCGCAGCATGTCGGCGTAGGTCAGGGTCCGGACGTCGCCCGGTTCGCCGATCCAGTGGTAGGCGACCTTGTGACCCAGGCCGTTCTCGACGTGCCGGTCGAGGCAGTTCTCGGAGACGTTCAGCCGCCCGCCCAGGAACCACTTGGCAAACGGCAGGTCCCACTCGAGGGTCGTGTGGAACGGCTCGGTCCAGCGCAGCCGTTCGCGGGCCAGCCTGGCCCAGAACGCCTCGAAGTCCGCCTCGGCCTCGGCGTACAGCTCCAGGCCCGCGTTGGCCTGGGCCACGAAGGCCGGATCCGGCGCGAAGGTGCGCTCCTCGACGAGGAGGTTCTCGATGTCAGGCTCGGACGAAGGCTCGATGCTCACGCGGCGTCTCCTGCGGTTGCTCGGCGCCCATTCTACGCGGGCGGTCCCGCGCCGAGCCGGGCCAGATCAGGCTTCGGGAGTTGGGTCCTGGGCTGGCCCCTGGGGTGGCTCAGGCCCGGTCGCCGGATCGTCGTCACGCTCAGCGAGGGCCCGCGCGGAAGGTCCGGCCAGCATCGAACCGGTGACCGGCATGCCCGAGGCCATGATCGGGGTCGGGATCTCGATTCCGTTGGCGGCCATCGCGGCGAGGATCCGCTTGCGCAACTCGCCGGTCACCGGAACCATCTCGCCGGCCCGCACGCGGCCCAGGATCTTGAGGGTGATCCCCCGCTCGCCAAGCTGATCGACCCGGTCGACGAGCGGGGTCTCGAGGATCTTGCCGGCCCAGGCCTGATCGGCCGCAAGGCCCGTCCCAACCGCGTCGAACACGTTGATTGCATGCTCGATGTCGGTCCCGTAGGCCACCAGCACGTCGTGGTTGATCCGGCGCCAGACGCGGGTCCGGTTCGAGGCGACCTTGATCTCGCCGTTGGGCACGTTGTGGACGACGCCGTCGAGATCGCGCAGGACGGTCCGCCGGAGGGTCAGCTCCTCGACGGTTCCGGTCACCCCGGCAATCTCCACGACATCGCCCTGGGCGTACTGGTTCTCGAGCAGGATCAGGATCCCCGAGAAGAAGTCACGGACGATCGCCTGCGCCCCGAAGCCAATCGCGATCCCGACCACACCCAGACCGGCAATGGCTGGACCGACATCAAGGCCGATCTGCTCCAGCACGAGCAGGATCCCGATCGTGAACACGAAGCTGTTGACAGCGTAGCCGACGAGCGCTTCGATCGTCGAGAAACGCTTGGCGACCTCGGCGGCTTCCTCGAGCGACGACTCCGACTGGGCCCGGGCCTGCATCGCGCCAAGGACCCGCCGGATGGCCCCCAGGCACAGCCGGGTGATCGCCACGCACACGATCAAGATGACGAGGACGACGAACAGGCGGTGGGCGATGATCACCGCCCAGCCGGAGAAGGTGTCTGGCATGACCTGTGCAGCCTAGCGCGCCGGGTCAGGCGGCGGCGCCGCCCAGTCGAAGGGAGATGGCGGCAGCGGCCTCGCGGGCCTGCGAGGCGAGCTCCGGGATGCGCCGCGGTGTCAGGCGGAAGGCCGGGCCCCAGATATCGACGGCGGCAATCACCGCGCCGCGTGCATCGTGGACCGGCGCAGCCACCGCGTTGAGCCCAAGCTCGTACTCGCCCATCGCCGTCGCGTACCCGCGCCGGCGCACCCTGGAGAGCTCTTCGAGAAGCGGCTCGAGCTCGGTAATCGTGCGCTCCGTGTAGGCGGACAGGCCCTTGCGCACGACGCGCAGGACTTCGCGCTCGGCCAGGGCCGCGAGGAGGACCTTGCCCGAAGCAACGCAATGGAGCGGCGTCGCGCGGCCCGTCCAGTCACCGACGGCGATCAGGTTCGGGCCATCGGCCTGGGCCACGGTCAGGAGTTGATCGCCATCGATCGAGCCGAGTCCCGTGGTCTCGCGGGTGAGGCGGGCCAGGCGCTCGAGCTCGGGCATCGCGATCCCGCGCAGGTCGAGGGTCCGCTCGGCTCGCTCGGCCAGGCGGATAACGACCAGCCCCAGGCGGTACTTGCCGGACTCTTCGTCCTGCTCGACCAGGCCGCGCCGTTCGAGCGTGGCGAGGAGTCGCGAGGCGGTCGACTTGTGCAAGCCGAGCCGCCGGGCAAGCTCGGTCACTCCCGCTTCGCCGGCCGACTCGCCGAGCGCGAGCAGGAGCGACGCCGCCCGGTCGACCGAGCGGACGGCATTCCCGTCGATCAACGAAGCCTGCCGCTCAATCGAGGACGAGACTTGGAGCGGCGATCCCGTGAGCCCGGGCATCGAGGGCTGCCGCGAGCGAACCCTCGAATGCCTCGAGGACATCGGCCTCATCGGCATCGTCGTGGGCCGCGCACAGGAACCACGGCTCGCGCGAGTCGGGCTCGGGCATGGCCCCGCGGGGATGCATCCCGACTGCGACCGCGTCGTACAGGTCGTGGTCGGTCTTGACCCAGTCGCGGTATTCGCGAACGTCGTGGTCGGTGAACATGATCCCGAACATCGCCGGGACGCCGGTGAAGTTGAAGGGCAGTCCCTTGGCATTGATGATCGAGGCGAGCCCGGCCTGGATCGATTCGCCGCGCCGCTTGAGCCCCTCCACCACCGAGCCGTCCTTGAGGATCGACAGGGTGGCCACGGCGGCTGCCGCCGCGACCCGGTTGCCGGCGTACGTGCCGCCATGACTGACCTTGTCCGGGAGCATGCTCATCACTTCGCGACTGCCACCGAAGGCGGCGGCCGGGTAGCCGTTGCCGATCGCCTTGGCGAATGAGGCCAGGTCCGGCTTGATCCCGAAATACTCTGCGGCGCCGCCGCGGGCCATCCGGAAGCCGGTCTTCACCTCGTCGAAGATCAAGAGCGCGCCGAACTCCTGGGTGATCGCCCGGACACCCTCGTGGAATCCGGCCTTGGGCAGGATCCCCTGGGCATTGCCGAGGACGGGCTCGATGATGACCGCCGCGATGTCCTCGCCCTCGGCCTCGAACACCTTGCGCAGGGTTGCCAGGTCGTTGTATGGCACCGGGATCACCGTCTGGGTGACTGCCTCGGGAATGCCCCGGCCCCAAGCCAGCCGGACGGGGTTCTCGCGGTCGCCCAGGTCGTCCATGTCATTGGGCAGGACGCTGATCAGGGCGTAGTCGTGGACGCCGTGGTACTGCCCTTCGAACTTGACGATCTTGGTTCGCCCGGTATAGCCCCGGGCAATCCGCATCAGGTGCATCGTGGCTTCGGTGCCCGACACGGTCATCCGGGCCATCTCGACCCAGCCGGTGATCTCCGCGATCAGCTCGCAGGCCCGGACCTCGTCCTCGCTGGTCAGCGAGAAGCTGACCCCGCGGCGCATTCGCTCATTGACGTAGTCGTCCACGCGCGGGTCGGCGTGGCCAAGAATCACCGGCCCATAGCCCATCCGCAGGTCGACGAACTCGTTGCCGTCAAGATCCCAGACCCGGCCACCCTTGCCCCGATCGATGTAAATGGTGTCTTCGCCCCAGGCCCGGAAGTTCGAGTTGGTACCGCCCGGCAGCGTCTTCAGGGCGCGGTGGTACAGCTCGACCTGACGGTCTCGCTTGAGGGTTGGTGTCGGGCGGATGGCGGGTTCTGTAGCCACGAGTCACTCCGCGTACAGCTCGCATCGGGCCGCCGGCCGGGTGGCCGATCGGTGCGACAGGCGAGACGGGCACCCGCTTCGCGCAACGCCAGACGGAACAGTTGCACCCTGCGGGACTGGATCAGGGTCTAGGATGCCACGACCCCGACGCGCCGGTCAACACGAGATTCGCGGCTGGATGCGTGTTCCGATACGAATTCCGCATATCGGTGGCCTTGCCTCTGCCCAAACCGTCAGGAACTGATCCCGGTCAGGCCGGTGGGATGACTACCGGAGGGCGGCCGGTCAGCGCGCTTGGTCGCGGCCGGGCGTCCGGCGACGCTTCCACAGGGCGCGGGGCACGGCGACGATGACGATTGAGAGGGCAAACGAAAGAGCCAGGAGGAGCCAGACGGGCTGCCCGCCCTGGCCCGACAGGCCAAGCGGGCAGACATGGAAGAGGTCGTCCGCCCCACTCCCGCCCCCGAGGCGGTCGAGCACGTCCCCGTCGCGGCCGATGACGTCGCCATAGGGGCCGGCGAGGACAGCACGTCCGCCGACCCGCCAGGCCCCAAAGCCGCTTGGCCAGACGACTGGTATCGGTTCACCCGATGACAGGGACACGAGGATCAGGTCATCGTCGGACGTCGCGATTCGAACCGGCGCGAGCAGGGCGGTCGCGCAGCCGAAGGTCAGGTGCGGACCCTCGGTAACGATCTGCAGGCGAGTCGCGCCATCCGGCAACGAGGGACCCGTCCACAGGGGCGCAAGGTACAGCGCGACCGCCACGAGGATCACCAGACCGGCCGCGCCGATCGTGATGACTGCGGTCCTGAGCAGGGCCACCGCGGCATTCTGCGGCGCACGCCTGGTTTGGGCCAGCAGGCAGCCCAAGCGTCCGGGCTTCAGCGGCATTTGCTAACGTCCCCAGGTGAGTGCCGGGGACCTG
>JBBRIM010000123.1:0-8371 GCA_038221095.1 Candidatus Limnocylindrales bacterium | reverse complement strand
GTGGGGCCTGTTGCTGCCGGTGCCTTTCACCTCGATGCCAACGACGTTGGAACCCTTGCGGCCGAGGCGGGTGCGAGCCGGATCCTGCTCACCCATCTCCTGTCGGGCAGGGATCGCGCGGCAACCGAGACGGCGGTCGGGCGGGCGAGCGGCGGCAGCCCCACGACGCTGGTCGACCCGGGCGATCAGTTCGAAGTCTGAGCGTTCGGGGGAGCCTGGGCAGGCCCGGCGCCGGGCAGCACAAGACCCGGAAGCCTGGCACTCCCGGGTCTTGTTGAGTCGCTTCGGGGCGATCCTCAGCTGCGGCGGGAATTCCGGCGCAGATCGGTCGGGGCGAGGAGCAGGACGCCGGCGATCATGACCGTGAAGCCGATCAGGAGCAGGCGGCCGGCACTGTCATCGGACGGGGTCGAGTCGACGGCGCCGGTGGACGTGGACGGTGGGGTGACGCGGGGCTTGCCGGTCGCCGCGCCGACGTTGCCGGTCGGCGTGGGATCGGTGGTCGCAACAGCGCACGAGACCGGGAAGCGGAAGCTGCCCTTGGCGGCCTGGGCCGTACCGGGGGCTCCCTCGTACGGGAAGTGCGTGTCGAAGACGGTGACCGTGGAGCTCCACGAAAAGATGCCGCTGGTGGCGCTGAACGGATAGGCAGCTTCCCAGCCGTGGCCATCGGCGCTGAGCGCGAAGTGGCTGGCCGTCAGGCTCGGGTCCACCTGCTGGAGGGCGCCGTCCTGGATCGTGACTCCCGTGGGGGTCTCGACCATGGCAAAGAGGGTGCCGCTCTCGCAGTCGGCGAGGAGATAGAGCGACGCCTCGACCGGGCCGTCGCCGTCCTTCTGGAGGTCGGCAACCCAGGTGGCGGCTTTGTTCCACTCGGACCGGTTGCCGTCAACGGTGATCCCGCTCTGGGCGAGAACCGATCCTGCGGCCGGTCCGATGAGGGTCAGGGCAAGCGCCCCGGAAGCGGCGGCCCAACCCAGGCCCCGGATGGTCTTGGCGCTACGCGTGCGCCGCTGCATGAGGTTCTTCATGTGACGATCCCCGAGTGCGATGAATGGATAAACCGGGCCCCCCATGCGGCCATTCGGCCGGATGTCGCTGCCCAGACGACACCGATAACGATGGGGTACCTGGATGGTACCCGTCTAGGACCATCAGCGGCACCGGACCCCTCCGCAGGCCACTCCACCGCCTGGGGGCTCGTGATAGTGGTGCTGAGGGGCACCGAATCGGGCCATGACCCAGGTACTGGGAGGCCGTCATCGGAAGGGGGCGGATGGGACACGCGCAGGCGTGGCGTGTCCCATCCGGGTCTCGGGGACCCGCGGTTTGGGGCCCGAACGCCGGGGGTTCGGGCCGGGCGCGACGAGCGCACGCCACCGGAGACCAACGGCTCGTCGAGAGTACCGGGAGGCGGTCTCCGAAGGTACTGCCCTGCGCCTCACCAGACCGCAGCGGACCGCCGCTGGTGGTGCGCTCGAGCACCGCTGCCGCTTGCCGTTCGGGGCTCGGCTACCATTCCGAGCGTGACCTCCGTTGGCCGTTCTTCGACTGATCCACCCCTGACGCTGCGCCAGGCCGCGATCAAGGCGATCGAGCGCGCCCTTGCTGCGGCGATCCGGACCGGGACCCTGCCGGCGCCCGCCGAGGGCGATCTGCCCGTGGCCATCGAAGTCCAGCGGCCGGCCAATGCGGACCACGGCGACCTCGCCACGAACCTGGCCATGAAGCTGGCCCGGCCCTATCGCCGGGCGCCGCTCGAGATCGCCGGAGCGATCGCCGCCGAGCTGACCCGTGAGGCCGCCGCGAACGCCGAGGGAACGCCGATCGCCTCGGTCGCTGTCGCGCCGCCGGGCTTCATCAACCTCCACCTCGCGGATGCGGCACTCGATGGCGTGCTCACCGGGATCCTGGCGGCACCGGCTGGTTGGGGGCGGGTGGCCGCGGCCCGGCCCCGCCGGATCAACGTGGAATTCGTGTCGGCCAACCCGACCGGCCCGCTGACGATCGGCAATGCCCGCGGTGCGTTCGTCGGCGATGTCCTGTGCCGGGTGCTCGAGGCCGGTGGGCACAGCGTCGCCCGCGAGTACTACTTCAACGACTCCGGGGCCCAGATCCGCAACCTGGGTGCGACCGTCTTCGCGATCAGGACCGGCCAGCCGATCCCCGAGGACGGCTACCACGGCGACTACACCCGGGACCTGGGCGCCGAGCTTCCCGACACCGTCCTGTTCGAGGCCCGGGCCCCCGGGGTGGACTCGGCCGCGCTGGTCGGGCACTGGGCCGCCGGCGCGGTCAGGACCGGGATCGAGGCCAGCCTCAACCACCTCGGCGTCCATTTCGACCTGTGGAAGAGCGAAGGCTCGCTGTACACCGATGGCTGGGTCGATCGCGCGGTTGAACGCCTCCGATCCGGCGGTCATGTCTACGTCCAGGACGGCGCCACCTGGTTCCGCTCGACCGCGTTCGGCGACGACAAGGATCGAGTGATCCTGCGCTCCACCGGCGAGCCAACCTACTTCGCCTCCGACATCGGCTACGTGGCCGAGAAGTTCAGCCGCGGGTTCGACGAGTTGATCTACATCTGGGGATCGGACCATCACGGGACCGTGGCCCGGGTCCGCAACGCGGCCGAGGCGATGGGCTATGACAAGGACGCCGTCCGGATGCTGTTGATCGCCTGGGTTCGCTTCGTCGTCGATGGGGTCGAGGTGTCGATGAGCAAGCGGGCCGGCAACTTCATCACCCTGGACCATCTGCTCGAGGAGGTCGGGGTCGACGCCGCCCGTTGGTTCTTCGCCTCACGCGGGCCGACGTCCGGGATCGACTTCGACATCGAGCTGGCCAAGAAGCAATCGAGCGAGAACCCGGTCTACTACGTCCAGTACGCCCACGCCCGGATCGCATCGATCCTGCGCCGCGGTCTGGAGGCCGGGCTCGAACCGGCTCGTTCCGTGGGCATTGCGCTGGCCTCAGGCCCCGAGGGCCTGCTAGCCCGCCAGATCGTGCGTTTCCCCGAGGTTGTCGAGGATGCCGCGGCGCTCGAGGAGGCCCAGGGGATCACCGCCTTCGCCACCGAGCTGGCCACTGCCTTCCACGCCTTCTACCGCGATGCCAAGGTCGTCGATCCAGCCGAACCCGAACGGTCCCGCGCCCGGCTCGCTCTTGTTGCCGCCGCGCAGCGCACCCTCGCCAACGCGCTGGCCCTGCTCGGGATCTCCGCCCCGGAATCAATGTAGGGTCCGCACCCGCGGGCGAGGCCCAGAGCGGTCGCCGGGGTCCGGCCACGGAGGCGGGCCGGATGTGCGCCGATGGACCCGGGCCCGATGTGCACCCAGGACCTCAAACGACTGGATTGGCCAGTTCCTGACCCGTTTCGAACGTTTCGGACTCTGGAATAGCCCCTCTCCAGCCGAAATCGGGCTGATTCACCGTCGAACAGAGCCGGATCCGCCCAGGCCGCGGCCCATCAGCCTGTCCGGGACGGATCCAGTGCCCGAATCTGCCCGTTTGAGGTTGTGTGTGCACAGGACGCTGCACTGGGCGCCGTACGACGCCGGCTCCAAGCGCCGGTCGGTGCGATGAGCGAACTGTGATTCTTGGCAATACCAGCCCGAGTGGTACTCGGCTGGATCCACCCGCCAGGGACCGTGGCAGGTGACCGGATCGAGCTCGATTCGGCCCGAGGCCACGCTCAGTTCAGCGTGGCCCAAAGCCGAAACAGCCCCAGCTCGAGGCAGTAGTGCTCGACTTCCGGACTACTACCACCCGGGCTGGTAAACGCCAAGAACTAGGGTTGAATCGGCCGCGCGTACGCTCCGGACGGCCCCTAGCGCGCGAGGCCCAGAGCTGCGGTCAGGGCCGTGATCGTGGCGTCGTCCGAGGCGATCAACAGGACGACCTGGTGCGTCGCCGGCGATGCGACCAGGGCCGTCTTCGAGGGCAGCGCCTGAAGGGTGGTCCCGGCCGCCCCGATGAACTCCGACGTGTCGGCGCCGGAGTCCCATCTCGTGATGACCGCGACCCCGAACGTGCTGCCGTTCTGGAGGAGGCCCACCCGATCCCCGCCCCAGCCCGCCGCGGCGGCCTGTGCGTCCGACGGCGATACCTTGCCAACCAGCTCGAGCCAGGTCCGGAGCTGGAATTCGCCGAGGGTGTCGGTCAGGGGCATCGTCCAGCCGGGACCAAGCCGGGCTGGCAAGGTCGCCGGGATCGTCACGACGATCGGCTTCTCGTGGCTTGCCCATTTGTCGGGGTGGAGAATCTGCTCGGTCGAATCGGGCGGGTGCTTGTAGGCGGCGTTGACCGCGGCCCAGCCGCCGCCAGCCTGCAGGCTGGTGACCCAGGAGAGACCCTCCTGGTAGGGGAACAGGAGGGTCTGTTTGAGATCCTCGGGCATCGCGGCAAGGATCGCGGCCTGGGTCGGATCGTTGGCCTGCTGGACCATCTGCAGGAGCTGGGCCACAGTCAGGTTGGCCTTGGCCCACTGGGTCATCAGCAGAGTCGCGTCGCCTTCCGGAAGGGCCAGCCGGGCCAGGGCCCGGTCGGAGTTGCTCGTGTCGTCGAGTCCGAGGGTCTTCAGGCCAAAGCTCTGGTCCTGGAGCGCATGGTCGAACTCGTGGGCGTAGGTGATCTGCTCGACTGGGCCCAGCTGGCCGGTGTTCGAGACCACGTCCATCGTCCTGGTGTCCGGGTCGTACAGGCCGGCCACCTGGCTCGACAGGAGCTGGAGCTTGAGGTCCTTGAGTGAAGCGCCGGCCGGCAGCAGCCCGAGTGCCTTCTCGAGGTGGTCATTCGCGGCGATCAGGGCAGGTGGGTTGCTCTTGTCGAATGAGGCAGTGATGAACGCCTTCAGTTGCGTCTCGTCGAGGATTGTCCGGCCCACCGGCGTGCGCTGGGCCAGCCCGCGCAGCTTCTGGACGGCCGCCTCGATCGACGAGAAGATCGCGTCGTTGTTGGGGGTGGCCGTCGGGGAGGCCGCCGCCGTGGGAAGGGCGCTGGCGGTTGGCACGCTGCTCGGGCTGGCGATTGGCGGCGTGGTCGAGCCGCAGCCTGCCATGAGGATCGAGACCGTCGCCAGGGCCAGGAGACGTGAGCGGCCTTGCCGGGGCCGGCCGGAACGAGCAACCATCGATCGATTGTGGCACCCCGATCCGTAACCACCCGCCCCCCGGTCGTCCCATGACCCGCCCCGAGCGTGTCCCTTTCTTAACCGATCAGCGGGTTGTCCCTGAATCAGCAGGTCATACCGTTGATCTCGGAACCGTTTCGACGAGTTCCACCTCCCTCCCTCCGACCGGGAGCACCGATTGGGCAGGTGCTCCCGGTCTTTCCATGTCCGGGTTCGACCAGCGGGCTCAACCAGCGCGGCTCGGCCGGCGGGGCTCGGCCGGCGGCGCGGGAGCGGATCACCGCGAGAGAAGGCGCGGGTGAGCGGCATCTGTCAGAATCGGGCCAATGGAACTCACCTGGTACGGGCGCACCTGTGTTCGGCTGAAGGGCAGGGACGCAGTCGTCGTCGCCGACCCCTACCAGTCGGTTGTCGGACCCACCGGCCGCGGGATCACCGCCGAGATCGTCACCTATAGCCACCCTGATGATGCCCCGCTGGCCCGGGCGAAAGGAACAACCGCGCGCGACGGCAAGACGATCGTCCCGAGCAGCCTGGAGGAGGCCTTCATCCTCGATGGCCCGGGCGAATACGAGATCCGACACGTGCTCCTGACCGGCATCCGGACCTATCGCGACGACAAACGCGGGGCCGAGCGTGGCCGGCAGACGTCGTTCGTCGTCGAGCTCGACCAGATGCACACGATCCACCTCGGCGATATCGGCCACCTCCTCACCGAGGAGAAGTTGGGCGACATCGGTTCCGTGGACATCGCCTGCGTGCCGATCGGGGGCAACCTGACTGCCACCCGGGCTGCCGAACTGATCGCTCAGCTCGGGCCGAAGATCGTCGTCCCGATGCCCGTCTGCGAAGAAGAAGCCGAGTGCGACGAGGCGATGGCCAAGTTCTTCCACGAGATGGGCTGGACGCCCGGGCCGGCCCAGGCGAAGCTCCAGATCGCCATGTCGGCCCTGCCCGAGGAAACCACCGTCGTCCTGCTGGAGTCCCGCGGCAAGCAATAGGCGGCAGATCAGGTCGGGACCCAGGCCGGGCGGGCGGCCCGTGACTCGCGGGTTTCAGCCGCGCTGGAAGATCGTCCGCCCGCGCTTGATCACCGTTCGGACCAACCCGGCGGCCGGCCAGTACGGGATCTGGGTGTGGCTGGGAACGCGCCAGATCGCCAGGTCGGCCAGCTTGCCCGGTTCGATCGATCCGATCTCGTCGCCCATCCCGAGGGCATGAGCGGCGTTGATCGTGACGGCCGCCAGTGCCTCGGCCGGGCTGAGCTTCAGGGCGAGGCAGGCGACGGTCATCGCCAGGGGCAGGTTGGCCGTTGGTGACGTGCCCGGGTTGAAGTCCGTGGCGATCGCGACCGGTACGCCGCGCTCGATCAGGGTTCGCGCCGGGGCGTAGTGATCGGACATCAGGAACCAGGTCGTGGCCGGCAGCAGGGTCGCCACGACCGGGTGCTCGGACACTGCGGCAGCAGCCAGCGCATCGATCCCTGCGCCGGACGGGTTGGCGAGGTGGTCCGCCGACAAGGCCCCGATCTCGGCGGCGAGCTCGGCCCCACCGGACGGTGCCAGCTCGTCGGCATGGAGGCGAGCCCGCATCCCAAGCGCCTCGGCCGCCAGCAGGATTCGCCGGGATTGGTCGGCGCTGAAGACACCCTGCTCACAGAAGACATCCGCGAAGCGCGCCCGGCCGTGGGCGGCAACCCCGGGCAACTGCTCGTCGAGCAAGTGGCGGGTGTAGGCCTCGGCCGGATCGCGCCGGCGCCGGAATTCAGCCGGGACGGCATGCGCTCCAAGCCACGTCGGCAGGACGTCGATCGGACCCTCGCTGCCCAGGATGTGGGCCACCTCGAGCAGGCGCAGCTCGGTGGCCAGGTCCAGGCCGTAGCCGGACTTGGCCTCGATCGTGGTCACGCCGTGGCCCAGCATCTCGTCGAGCCAGCGCCGGCCGTGGACGAGCAATTCGTCATTGGATGCCGCCCGCGTCGCCCGAACGGTGGACAGGATGCCACCGCCCTCGGCCAGGATCTCGAGGTAGCCGGCACCCTGCTGGCGCAACTTCAGCTCACCCTCGCGACTGCCGGCGAACAACAGGTGGGTGTGGGCATCAATCAGGCCCGGGGTGATCGTGCCGCCGTCGGCATCGATCCGGGCGAATCGAGCGAGGGGCAGGCCCTGCTGTTCCAGGCTGCGTTCCACGGCCGCACGCGGCCCAACGGCCACGATCCGGTCCTCCCAGGTGGCCACGATCGGGGCCTCATTGGCAGCGGGTCCCTCCGCTCCATCAGCTCGCAGGACGGCCGGGTCGTCCTGCCGCGCGCCCATCCGAAGGCCACCGGCCAGCGTTGCGACCTCGCTCGCCCCGAGGATCAGGAGGCCGGCCGAACGGCCGTCGGTCAGGCCGCCCTCGATCAGCCGGAGAGTCATCCATCGCCTCGCTGGGCGGCAGCCAGGCGCAGCTCGAGCACCTGCATCGGGCTGAAGTCGCGCAGCCCGAGATAGCCTGCCGCGACGGCGCAGCGGTCCTCGACTGAGGCCGAGGGATCAACGCCGGCATGGTCGGCCACGTCGAGGAGGGCCGCCAGCGGGCAGAGGCCGATCAGCTCCGACTCGAGCAGGTCGATGCCGTCTCCGGCGGCCTCGGTCCGGACGGTGTCCCAGACGAGCCACAGCGGGGTGACCGAGAAGTCGAGCAGGTTCATCGAGACCTGGGCACAGGCCGGTTGGTCGAGGGCTACCCCCATCGCCTGGACCCGGGGCAGCCCGCCACCGGACTCGCGCACCCGGCGCGCGATCCGCCGGGCGAGCTCGATATCGGTCGAAGCCAGGTTGATGTTGTAGGCGATCAGGAACGGCCGTGCGCCAATCGCCACGGCGCCCGCCGAGGGATGCATTCGGGCCGGGCCGAAATCAGGTTGCCGGCCGGCCTGGCCGATCTCGAGCTTGAGGCCCTCGTACTGGCCCCGGCGGACATCGGCCAGCTTGACCCGGTCGGTTCGGGTGGCCGCTGCCGCGTACAGGAAGACCGGCAGGTCGAACCGTTTGGCGATCCGGGCACCGAAGTCGCGGGCAAGCTGGATGCACTCCTCGAGGGTGGACTCGCCGAGGGGCACGAATGGGATCACGTCCACGGCGCCGATCCGGGGGTGCTCACCGGTCTGGCGCTCCATGTCGATCTCGCCCACCGCGACCTCGACGACCCGCTCCATCGCCAGCACGACCGCGGCCGGTTCGCCGGCCAGGGTCA
>JBBRIM010000122.1:0-8375 GCA_038221095.1 Candidatus Limnocylindrales bacterium | reverse complement strand
GACACCCGTTCGCAGGTCTACCGGGGCTCGCTCGGCGAGGCCGCGGCAGGGACCGCCGCCGTCACGGCCACGGGCGGGCAGGTGCTCAAGAGCGGGTCGAAGGTGATCACGGCGCTCTATCACTCGGCCGACGGCGGTGCGACCGAGAACAACGAGAACGTGTACACCTCGTCAACCGGTCAGATCGTGTCGGCCCCGGTGAGCTACCTGCGCGGCTCGTCCGACCGCGATCCGTCCGGCGTCTCGTACGACAGCGCCTCGCCCCGCGCCACCTGGCACACCGCCACCTACCGCTGGGACCAGCTGTCGGCGATCTTCGCGACCGATCCGAGGACGAATGTGGGCACCCTCAGCTCGATCGACCTGTCGGCCAAGGGCGTGTCGGGCCGGCTGATCCGGGTCGTCCTCCTGGGTAGTCTCGGCTCGAAGACGGTCAGCGGCGAGGTCTTCCGGTCCGTCTTCAACACGGGCTCGCCGGCGGCCGACCCCTACATGTGGAGCACCCTCGTCGACACCGCCCCGATCCCGTGATCGAGCTCGCCCGGTGCTCGTGGGCCGGCGCCGACGGACCCCGGCCCGACGCCCTGATGACGGCCTACCACGACAACGAATGGGGCCGGCCCACGACCGACGACGTCGAACTCTTCGAGCGGCTCGTCCTCGAGTCGTTCCAGGCCGGCCTGTCGTGGTCGACGATCCTGCGCAAGAGGGGCGCCTTCCGGGCGGCCTTCCGCGGCTTCGACCCGGCCATCGTGGCCGGTTTCGACGAGCGGGACCGGGCCCGCCTGATGGACGATGCCGGCATTGTCCGCAACCGGTTGAAGATCGACGCGACGATCGGCAATGCGGCCGCCTTCCAGGCGGTCGTGGCCGAGTTCCGGGCCTTCGATCCATACCTTCGCTCGATCGTCGGCGGGCCGGGGCCGGCGCTGCCGAGCACCGCCGGGGCGGGCGATATCCCCTCGCGGACGGCGGCTTCGGTCGTCCTCTCGAAGGATCTCCAGGGGCGGGGCTTCCGGTTCGTCGGCCCCACGATCACGTATGCCTTCATGCAGAGCGTCGGCCTGGTCGACGATCACCTGCCGGGTTGCTTCCGCTATCGCAGCTGAGTGGGGCGGTTGCCGAGCCTACAGTTCGCGCCGGCGAAACGACAGGACTGCGAGGCCCAGGACGATCACGAACCAGGCCCCGATCCAGGCCAGGTAGGCGGGGCTCGGACCGGTCCCGGCGTAGAACGGGTTGGCCGCCAGGGCCTCGCTCGAGCGCCCGCTGCTGCCCGCCACCGCGATCACGACCGGCGGCTCCAGGGCGAAGATCGCGGCCCGCCAGATGCCGTCCGACGGCAACAGGAACCGGCTGATCGTCGCAATCTGCTCGAGCAGGTCCGCCTTCAGGTAGAGGCCCAGTCCACCCAGGACCCCAGCGATCCAGCACATCCCGAACAGGACGACCGCGATCGCCCCGCCGGCGATCGACGGCAGGCGGGTCGAGAAGAGGATCGTCAGGGTGAGCACCAGGATGGCCTGCAGGGCGATTGCTCCGGCCGCGCCGATCGGATCGGGCGGTCCGTAGCCCGAGGCCAGCTTCATCGCCCCGATCTCGAGGAGGCCCGAGGCCAGGGCGTAGCTGCCGGCGACGACGGCCAGGCCAAGCCAGCGCCCGACCAGGAATGTTGACCGGCCGATCGGACGGGCCAGGATCGCCAGGAGGACGCCGCTGTCGATGTCCGACGAGATGGCCGGGGCCCCGATGAACGCTGCGGTCATGGCCAGGATGAAGCTGAACATGAAGGCAACCACGATCAGCATCTGGCTGACCCCGAGCTGGATCGAGAGCTCTTCGCTGCCGTTTTCACGGGCCAGCGTGACGAGCCGCTCGAAGCCGAGGCCGGACAGCCCGACCACGATCACCGTGAGCAGGAGCAGGACCCACAGGATCCGCCGACGGAACGCGTCGAGCAGGGTCAGCCGGACGATCACGAGGAGTGGCACGATCACCGAGTTCACGGGCGTCTTGCCGGGTCCATGACGCGCTGGGCAGCCGAGGCGGCCTCGGGGTCCGGGGCCTCGCCGAGCAGTTCGAGGAAGCGCTCCTCGAGCGTCTCGCGACCCTGGGCAACGGCGTGGACGAGGCCGCCGGCATGCACGATCTGGGCCACGACCTCGGGGATCCGGGCCGGGTCGATCGGCCGGATGGTGATCTGCTCCGGATCTGCCGGGTCCGTCTCGACCGTCCCGAACGCGCCCAGATTCGTGCGCGCCTCCACAGGCAGGTTGCCCACCCGCAGGACGACTGCCTGCTCGCCGAGCAGCTCGTCAAGCGTTCCGGAAGCGACCACCCGGCCGCGGTTGACGACCGCGACCCGGTCGCACACCAGCTCGACCTCGGACAGGAGGTGCGAATTCAGGAAAACGGTCACGCCCCGATTGCGAGCATCTCGGATCACCTGGCGAACCTGGGTCCGGCCGAGCGGATCGAGGGCCGACGTGGGCTCGTCGAGGAAGACGAGCTCGGGTGAACCGAGCAGGGCGGCACCCAGGCCGAGTCGTTGTTGCATCCCCTTCGAGAACGTGCCGACCGGGTCGTTGGCACGATCGGCCAGGCCAACAGCCTGCAGGGCGGCGTCGACCTCGGTTGCCCGCCGGTTGGCCGGTAGCCGGGCCAGATCGGCGTGGAGACGGAGGACCTCGCGCGCCCGGAGCCACGACTGGTAGCGGAACAGCTCGGGCAGGTAGCCGATCCGCCGGCGCGTCTCGCGATCGCCGATCGGGGCACCGAGGACCAACCCGGACCCGGACGTGGCGGCCGTCAGCCCAAGGAGCAGCTTCACCGACGTGGTCTTGCCCGCGCCGTTCGGGCCGAGGAACCCGAAGACCTCGCCCGGCTCGACCCGCATCGACAGGCCGGCCAGGGCCGTGGTCCGGCCGAACCGCTTCGAGAGCTCGTGCGTCTCGATCGCGGGAGCCGAAGGTCGCGGGAGAGCGGCGGCGGTCATCGCGGGCATCGTCGCATGGACGCCCGGTCGGCAGGGCTCGTGACGGGGTTTCGCGCATCGCAGCCGGCGTGACACGCTAGCTGTCACAGCCCAGAGTCAATCTGCCGTCATGAACACCAACGCGTTCGTAGCCAACCCGGTCATCGCCCTCGATTGCCCCGCCTGCGACGGGACCGTCCTGGTCGACCAGCTCGATCTCGACGGCGAGATCGTCTGCGCCGGCTGCCTGGTCGCCTTCTCGCTCAGCGAGCCGGTCGCCGCGGCCACCGTGCTGGAGTCGCTGGCCGCCTGACCAGCGGTGTCAAGGTGAGACCGCGCTTCGGCTCGTCAGCCAGAGCCCAAGACCGAGCACGAGCAGCCCGCCGGCCAGCCACGGCCGCAAACGCTGGAACCATGAGCGCGGCGCCATCGCGGGGTCCTCGACGAGGGTCAGGTGACCGCGCAGATCGGCCAGGGCGGCCATCCAGGGGCCGTCCTGCGGGTGATCGAGCAGGGCATGCAGGACGCCTCGGTCAAGGTCGGCGTTGCCGTTCGGGTCGGGCGCCAATGCCGCGAACGTCGTGTCCAGGCGCACCACGGCTCCCGTGACGCCAGTCGCCTCGGATCGCCAGAGGTCGACCGACGTGAGCAGACGTGCCTGTTCGAACGCCTCGATCGGGGTGGTTGTGGGCAGGCCGTCGATGGCGACGAGGGCGGTGCCGATCTCGCCGGTACGCAGCATCGTGTCGATCGGAGTGTCATGCCTGGCGAGGTACGCCGCCAGCACGGCGAACGCACCCTCGGCGCGACCGGCCCACCACGGCCGGGTCGTCGACGCGAGCACCAGCCCAGCAACAGCGGCTCCCAGGGCGATCAGTGAGACATCGCTCGACTGGCGGGACGGGTTACCCGCGATGAGTCGGTCCGTCGCGACCGCCGCGACCGCTCCGAATACCGCGGCGACCGCCAATGGGACGCGCCGCGCCCACCGACGCCAGATCGAGAGCCTGGCGGCCGCGACGCGAAAGGGCGTGGGCAAGGCCCTGAGCGAGTCCTGATCCCCACGAGCAGAGCGCCGGTTCATCGCGGCATCATACGGGCGGCCCCGGAGTCCGCTCGGGTCGAGATCGGACCCTTCGGTTCAGCGCGGGACGTGCCCGCCGATGACCTTCGCTCGGCGGAGGGCCTTCGAGAACGAGAAGCCGAGCGTCGCGATCAGCAGGCCGGAGCCCATCAGCAGGAGACTGGCCCCGCCGCCGATACTGTCGAGCAGCAGGCCGGCCGCGATCATGCCGATCGGCTGCAGACCGATCGAGATGGTCCGAGCCGTCGAGCCGACTCGCCCGAGCAGCTCGTCCGGGGCTGCTGCCGAGCGGAGCGTGATGTAGGTGATCACGACGGCCGCCGACGATGCCCCAACCACGAACGCGGCCGGGAAGAGAACGGCCACCTGGCCGTTGACCGCGATGATCATCGCGATCGCCTCGACGCTCGTCCCGATGAGCATCAGCTGGCCGGCCGAGCGCAGCTTCACCTGGTTCATGGCGATCGCGCCGGCCAGGTAGCCAACCCCATTGGCCGACAGCAGCAGCCCGAACGTGGCGGCCCCCAGGTTGAGCTGCCTGGTCACGAAATAGGTCAGGACCGGGATCAGGCCCGCGGTGATGACGCTGATCAGGCCCCAATACGAGACGGCGGCACGCAGCGCGGGATGACCGGCGATATAGGCGATCCCTTCGCTGATCTCGGCTCGCAGGTCGAGCGGCGGGCGATCCTGGCGCTCCTGGAGCGGTCGCCGGATCAGGGCCATCGCCGCCGAACTGGCCAGGAAGCTGAGGGCGTCGACGGCAATCGTCGGGCCGAACCCAACCACGGCGGCGAGCAGGCCGGCGATGCTCGGACCGACGACGAAGCTGAGGCTGTAGACCGTCTCGAGGGTGGAGGTGGCCCGACCGAGCGTTGGCCGACCGACAAGACTCGGCATCGCCGCGGTGTAGGCCGCCAGGAAGAGCGCCCGGAGCATCGACATGGGCGCGGCGATCAGCAGGATCACCGCGATCGTGGGCCCGTGGAGGAGGATCGAGAGCGGGATGAGGGCGGTCAGCAGGGCTCGCCCGAAGTCGGCGCCGAGGATCATCAGCCGGCGGTCGCTTCGATCGGCGACCACTCCGGCGAGCAGCCCGAACACGAGGTCGGGAACCGTGTTCAGGACTCCCACGACCCCCATCGCAACCCCGGAGCCAGTGATCGACAGCACCAGCAGGGGCAGGGCGGTCATGCTCAGGGCATCACCGAAGGCCGAGATCCCCTGGCCCCCCATGAGCAGCAGGAAATCGCGGTTGTGGCGGAGCGGCTCTTCGCGGACGCGAGGTTCGCCCTGCCTGGACGGGTGGGAGGGCTCGGGGGCAGGCGCGCCGGCCCTGTCGCCAGCGAGCGGTTCGGCGAGGCCGCCGACGCCGCCGGCCGCTTCATGTTCGATCACCCGTCCAGCGTAGCGTCCGTCGCGCTGGACGGGACACCCGCCGCTCCGCCGGCCGACCCCCGCCTACCCTCCGAGCCATGACTGACACCCCGGTCCATTCTGCGTTTCACCAGGTCCAGGAACAGCTCGGTGCCGAGTTCGGTGACTGGGACGGCTGGTTGTGGACCACCGGCTTCGGCGATCGCGATGGCGAGTACGCGGCGGTCCGCGACGGCGCCGGGATCTGGGACTGCTCGGCCCTGATCAAGTGGGACTTCCACGGGCCCGATGCCCTGCGGGCGGCTGATCGCCTGATCGCCAACGACGTGCTGGCCTACGGGCCCGGCCGGGTGCGCTATGCCCCACTCCTCGACGAGCACGGGCGGATGCTCGATGACGCCACGATCTACGTATTTGCCCCCGACCACGTCTGGTTCATGACCAACCGGTTCGACCTGGGCGATCACTTGCGCGACGTTTCGAAGGGACTGGCCGTCACGATCGACCTGATCGTGCACGAATTGCCCCACGTCCAGTTCCAGGGCCCGAAGACCCGTAAGATCCTCCAGCGTCACGTCGATTTCGACCTGGCAACGCTGCCTTACTTCCGTTTTCTGACCGAGCCGGTGCAGGTCGGGCCCGTCCCGGCCTGGATCGCCCGGACCGGCGTCTCCGGTGAGCTCGGCTACGAAATCTTCGTCCGACCCGAGCACGCCGAGCGGCTCTGGACGACGCTCACCTCGGCGGGCGATGTGCGGCCCTACGGCTTCGACGCCCTCGACGTCCTGCGGATCGAGTCGGGCATGATCCTGCCCGGCTACGACTACACGCCGGGCGAGTCGAGCCCGTACGACATCGACTTCGAGCGGTTCATGAAGATCGATGGCCGCTCGTTCCACGGCGGCGACGCGATCCGGGCCGAACGGGACGCCGGCGAGCCGGCCCTTCGGCTAGCCTCGCTGACGATCGCCGGCGACGAGCTGCCGGAGGTGGGCGCCGAGGTGACGGTCGACGGCGCCGCCGTGGGCACGGCGACGAGCCCGACGGGTTCACCGCGCCTCGGGACGATCGCCCTGGCCATCCTGGACCGGGCGGCAGCCATGCCGGGTACCCGGGTCGAGGTGGCGCTGCCCGGCGGTGCGTCCGGCCCGACGGCGTCGGCCACGGTCGGCGCGCCTGCCCTGTACGACCCGGAGAAGCGCCGCCCACGGGCCTGAGCCCGGTGCTAGTCGGCAGGCTCGCCGAGCCCGCGGGTCGCGCCCATCTGCGGCCAGACCCGGGCCTGGGTGATCGCCAGGGCCTGGCGGACGTGGTCGCGGTCGTGGTGGACCCATTGGGCCAGGATGTCGTCGACGCGCAACGGGCCGACCTCCGGGTGAATCCCGACCCGCCCGAGATCCCCGGGCAACAGTGAGCGAACCAAGGCGATCCCATCGCTGCGCCTGGCCGCGAAGGCCTCGACGAGCTCGAGCGGATCGGCCCCGTTGTCGCGTCGAGCGGCGGCGATGATCGGGGGGTCCCAGCTCTCCAGGATCACGCCCTCGTGGCCGAGGATCGCCCGGATCCGGCCGGCGAACCCTCGGGCGTCGGCCTCGAACAGATGTCCGATGCACTCGCTCACGCTCCACTCTGCCACGGCCGGCCGCCAGGCCGCCTCGGAACCCAGGGCGCGCACCTCGGCCCGGAGGCTGGCCACCGTGGCGGCCAGCAGTGGCGCGATCTGGTCCGGCGTCAGCGGGTTCACGTCGCGGCGGAAGGCTCCCCGAGCGGGGCCTGGAGAACCGGCAGTCGGACCGATCCGGGTCGAGCGGGGAACGGCGGCAGTTCGCGGCCACCCTCGGCCAGCCAGCAGGCGGCCTGCTGTCCACCGCCGATCTCGAACAGGGGTGGCTCGTCCACCCTGCATCGGTCGAACGCGAGCGGGCAGCGCGGATGAAATCGGCAGCCACTCGGGATATGGGCGGCGTCGGGCGTCTCGCCCTGCAGGATGTACCGGTTGGCCCGGGCCGCCGCATCCGCCGGCTCGGGTGTCGGCGAGACGCTCACAAGCGCCTTGGTGTACGGGTTGCGCGGCGAGCGGATGACCGCCTCGGCCGGACCGATCTCCATGATCTTGCCGAGATACATCACGGCGATCCGATCGGCGATGACCCAGGCGAGCGACAGGTCATGGGTGATGAACAGGTAGGTCAGCCCAAAGTCGCGCCGAAGATCAAGCATCAGCCGGAGGAGCTCGGTCCGGATCGAGACGTCCAGCATCGAGACCGGCTCGTCGGCGACGACCAGCTCCGGGTTCATCACGAGGGCTCCGGCGATGACCACCCGCTGGCGCTGGCCGCCGGACAGCTCGTGCGGGAAGCGGAAGGCGAACTCCCGGGCTGGCCGCAACCCGGCGCTCTCGAGGGCGGCTGCGACCCGAGCCTCCTTCTCGGCGTTCGACTTCGTCAGATGGTTGACTTCGAGCGGCTCGGCCACGAAGTCATGGATCGTCTGCTTCGGGTTGAGCGTCTCGTAGGGATCCTGGAAGATGATCTGGACCCGGCGCCGGTATTCGCGCAGCTGCCCTACGCCCCACAGTGCGCTGACGTCCTTGCCGTCGAAGACCACCTTGCCGCCGGTCTGGCGAGTCAGCTTGACGATGACCCGGCCGGTGGTGGTCTTACCCGATCCGGACTCCCCAACCAGGGCCAGCACTTCGCCCTTGTTGATGACCAGATCGATCCCGTCCACCGCCCGGACGTAGCCACGCGGCCGGCGCCGGAGCGCATCGAAGATTCCGCCCCGGATCGGGAAATGAACCTGCAGGTTGGTCAGGCGCAGGAGCTCTGTCACTGGTTCTTGTCCAGCGAGCCATCGTCGGTCAGTCCGTGACTCGGGCTCAGGATGTGGGCGGACGCGTTTTCCACCGGGTCCCCGAGCTCGTCACCCAGCTCGGGGGCG
>JBBRIM010000121.1:0-8429 GCA_038221095.1 Candidatus Limnocylindrales bacterium | reverse complement strand
ACCCACGCGTTACTCAGCCGTCCGCCACTAACGACCAGAGCAAGCCCTGATCGTCCGTTTGACTTGCATGTCTCATGCACGCCGCCAGCGTTTATCCTGAGCCAGGATCAAACTCTCCGACAAAAAGCCCCGACCTTGCGGACGGGACTTCGATTTCGAGGGTTTGACCGCTCGCACATTCCTTACCCGGATTTCCTGTCACTCTTCAATTGTTAAGGTGCAGCGGTCCGGGGCACGAAGGCACCGGGCGCGAACGTCCATGTTGACGCATCGGGACCCGATCTGTCAAACGCGAGGGATCGGGTGGACCGGTGGGCCGGCCCTCGCTTCACCCCGGAGTCCCCGGGGGCGCGACGCCGAATGGTAGGTGAGCGCGGATAGGGTGTCAAACGGCCCGGACCTGGGCGCCGCGCGCGGGCTGATCGGGCGGGTCGGGCGAGCCGGGCGCCGCGGGCGGGCGGGTCGGGCGCCGCGGTGGGCCTTGGCGGTGGGCCTTGGCGGTGGGCCCGCCTGCACGAGATGAATACGTTCGACGTGGCAAGAGGGGCATGAAGCCGTCTTCCGGCATGAGATGTCGGAATTCGACCAGATCGAACCCATGGCCACGCGATCTCCTGCACCGGATGCCGGAAACCGACGGCTGCGGGCCTGGCCTGGTCGGACTCACTCATCTGGTGCAGGCGCCGGCAGGGCCCGGCACGGAACGGCCCCGAGGCCGGGTCAGAGGAGCGAGGACTCGACCAGGAGAACGAAGGCCGCGCCTGAGATCCAGCTCAGGAGGGCGAGCTCCACCGAGGGCGTCGCGCCGAGGGGCCCCACCGCCAGGAGATAGACGACGAGGCCGATCACGGCGGCACCCGCAGCCTTGGCCAGCCGGAGGAAGATCTCCGATACGAGGCTGCTCACAGAACGCGGGCGCTCATCGAGGCGCTCATCGGGGCCCGCTCAGCCTGCCCGGATTGCGCGACGGCCCTGGAGCGCCCGGATCAGGGTCACTTCGTCGGCGTACTCGAGATCGCCGCCCACGGGGATGCCCCGGGCAATCCGGCTGACCGTCCCTACCCGGCCGTCGAGCCGCTCATCGAGAAACATCGCGGTGGCCTCGCCTTCGAGGGTGGGGTTGGTGGCCAGGATGACCTCCTCGAACGGTTGGCCGGCAATAAAGGCGTCCTCGACCCGGGAGAGCAGCTCGCGGATCCGGAGCCGGTCCGGGCCAATCCCATCGATCGGCGAAATCGCCCCATGGAGGACGTGATACAGACCCTTGAACTCGCCCGTCCGCTCGAGGGCAAGGACATCGAGCGGCTCTTCAACGACACACAGGCGCCCACCGTCACGGCCCGGGTCACGGCACAGCGGACAGAGCGGTGCGTCGCTGATGTTGAAACAGCGATCGCAGAAGACGACCTCGTCACGCACGGCGATCAGCGCGGTGGCCAGCTGGCGCGCCTCGGAATCGGGTGCCCGCAGGATGTGGAAGGTCAGGCGCTGGGCCGTCTTGGGACCGATCCCGGGCAACCGCGAGAAGGCCTCGATCAAGCGGGCGACCGGTTCGATGACAGGACTGGACACGGCTGGCTGGCCCTACATCCCGGGCAGGCGCAGGCCACCGGTCACCGCGGCCATCTTGGCCTCGGCCAGCTCGCGCGAAGCGTTGAGTGCGTCGTTGACAGCGGCCAGCACCAGGTCCTGGAGCATCTCGACATCGGCTGGATCGACGGCTGCCGGGTCGATCGTGACGCTGACGAGCTCCTGCTTGCCGGTCACGCTGGCTTTGACCACTCCCCCGCCCGCCGAACCATCGACGGTCAGGGTGGCGAGCTCACCCTGGACGCGCAGCATCTCCTGCTGCATCTGCTGGGCCATTCGCTGCAGGTTGGCCATGCTCATCTGGGTGATCCCTCCGTGATCGGTATGCGGGGCACAGTCTGGCGGATGGCGCGGGCTGGCGCTGGACGGACGAGGGCACGAACCAGCCGAATCACCTCAGTGGACCTCGTCGGCGTCGACGAGGTCGTCGGCAAAGATCCGGCGGGCCATCGTCATCAGGTCAGCTTCGCTGGCCACCGGCGTCGGAAGGAGGTCGAGGTTGGTTGCCACGAGGCGGACGGCGACTGCCCGACCGAGCACCTTGCCGATGCCGTCCTCGAGGTGGGTCCGGCGTCGCTCGGCGACATCGCGCAGGAATGCCTTGCCCTCCGGGAAGCCGAGGACGACCTGGTTGCCACTCATCTCGATCGGCCGGCAGGCTTCGACCAGGGGCTTGATCGGCGGACTACTGCTCAGCTCGGCCACGATCCGGGGCCACGCCTCGATCAGCTCGAGCAGGCCGGGACTCGGCTCGGCCGGCTCGGCCGGCTCGGCCGGCTCGGCGCGTTCGGCCGCAGTCCGGCGCGCCCCCGCGTCCGACGCCGGCACTGGGACCGGAGTGGTCACCCCGGGTGTTGATGACCGAGCGGGCGGGACCGCCTTCCGGGGTGCTGTCGGAGCGGCCGGCGACGGCGCGACCGCCGGCGACGGAGCGGCGGCCGGCGACGGAGCGACCGCCGGCGACGGCGCGACCGCGCGTGCCGGCCCACTCGGCGCCGGAACCTGGGAGCCAGGCGACCGGTCCACGTCGGCTCCTTCAAGCAGGGCGAGTTCCAACTGGAATCGAAGCCCGCCGATCGACGCCCGGCCCGGGTCGATGGCCGCCAGCCGGCGGGCGACGGATACAAGGCCGCCGACCGGCCATGATCCCGAAGGGTCTTCCACATCCGCCACGCCTGCCGGGCTGCCCGTAGCTTTGCCTGCTGCGCCGGCGAGCTGACCGGTCAGAGCCTGCCGGACGGCGTCCACGACCTGGTCCAGGAACACGTGGAGATCCCGGCCCCGCTCCTCCAGGCCATCGATCGCCGCGAGGCCGGCGAGGGCGTTCCCACGTACGAGCGCATCGAGAAAGGCCAGCACCGTCTCGGCGTCGACCAGTCCGAGCAGGTCCCCGACCCGCGCCTCGCTGAGGGTATCGTCGCCCGACGCGAGGACCTGGTCCAGGATCGACTCGGCATCGCGCATCCCACCGGCAGCCAGCCGGGCAACGAGGAGGACCGCCCCGGGCTCAGCGGCCCGCCCGTCCGCGGCCAGAATTCGGTCCAGCTTGCCAACGATCTGCTCGATGCTCAGGCGGGTGAAGTCGAAGCGCTGGACGCGGGACAGGACCGCCGGCCGGATCTGGCTCGCATCGGTGGTGCAGAAGATGAACACGATATGGTCGGGCGGCTCCTCGAGGGTCTTGAGCAGGACATCCCAGCCCTCCTTGATCCGCTGAACCTCATCGACGATGTAGACCTTTCGAACGAGGTCCGACGGAGCAGTCCAGGTCCGCTCGAGGAGCTCGCGCATGTCATCGACCTTGTTGTTCGAGGCGGCGTCCATCTCGATCACGTCGAGCGCCCTGCCTTCGCGGATCGCGACGCAGGCCTCGCACACGTCGCATGGCTCGCCGTCGCGCACGTTGGGGCAGTTGATCGCCTTCGCCACGATCCGGGCGAGCGACGTCTTGCCCGTGCCGCGCGGTCCGACGAAGAGCAGGCCATGAGCCAGGCGGTTCGTCCGGACCGCATTGCGCAGGGTGGTGACCACGGCGTCCTGGCCCACGATCTCACCGAACGTCTGGGCACGCCAGCGGCGGTACAGCGCCCGGTGGGGCGCCACGGCAGAAGCCGTCGGTGAGGACTTGGGCTGCTGGTCGCTCGAGTTCAAACGCCGTCCACCGGTTGCTGGGAGAGGAATCCGGAGGGAGTTGCCGTGCACCCACCGTCGATCAGAACGTCCCCGCGCCCTCCGTTCACGAGCGGCTCGGACCAGGCCGTTCCGCGGCACCCGGCGAAGATCGCTTAGTGCTGCTTCCTTCCGGACCTGACACGGTTCACGAGTCGCCGCTGCGCGGGACCCGGCCCTCAACGTCGCTCGTGACAGCGGCTTTCGAGAACGGTGACCTCGGGAGGGAATTCAGCCCTGCTGGAGCGGATTGCAGGTACAGGGCACCGCTAGTTCCCCGCCTAGCACGGCCTCCGAATCATAGCAGGGGCACGCCGCCGACCGGCCGAGGTCGGTTCGGGCGCGAGTTCGAGCGATGGCGGAGAGGGGGGGATTCGAACCCCCGACGGGTTGCCCCGAACCGCATTTCCAGTGCGGCGCCATAGGCCACTAGGCGACCTCTCCGAGAATCGATGGCCAGGTCGACGATCGTTGTCGGCCGCCCGGAACCGACCGGCCAGAGGGAGTTGGCGGAGAGGGTGGGATTCGAACCCACGGTGCTTGCGCACACCGCTTTTCGAGAGCGGCACCTTCAACCACTCGGACACCTCTCCGCGGTTGAGGATACCAAAGCGGCTCAGGCTCGAGCCGCGAGCTCCTCGCCGAGCGGGCCGACCGAGCGGTCGCCGGTCGCCGCCAGGGCGGCTCGATGGGCCACGAAAAGGTCTTCGGCCTCGGCCTGGCGGATCCCACTGACCACCTGCAGGCTGCGCCTGAGGCCCGGATGGCGAGCCAGCTGGATGACCGTGCCGGCCGCGCCGTCGACGCTGTTGGGAACGGCGAAGACCAGGGCGCCGACATCGCTTTCGAGCAGGGCTCCAACGCACATCGGGCAGGGCTCGCGAGTGCAGAAGACCGTGGCGTCGGCAAGCGCCCCTGGGCCCAGCCGGCGGGCGGCCTCCCGGAGAGCGGTCACGACCGCATGGGCCGTCGGGTCGTTCGTCTCGCGGACGCGGTCGCGCGCCCGGGCCACCATGGCGTCATTGACGACCGCCACTGCAGCCACCGGACGCTCGCCGGCAGCGAGGGCAATGCCGGCCTCGGCCAGCGCCTCACCCATGAACAGTTCGTAGTTCATGTGGTTGATGGTAGCCGAGTACGATTCGGGTGACGCAGGAATCGAAGGAGTAACCCATGGCCCGGACCCGCCGGATCGGCATTCTCACGGGCGGTGGCGACGTGCCCGGCCTCAACTCAGTGATCAAGAGCGTCGTCTATCGCTCGACCGAGCTCGGCTACGACGTGCTCGGCATCCGGCGCGGCTGGGAGGGCCTGACCCACATGCAGCCGGGACCCGAACTCGACCCGGCCTACATCCGGCCGCTCGATCGGATCAACACCCGGACGATCGACCGGACCGGCGGCACGTGGCTGCACACGTCGCGCACGAACCCGCGCAAGATCGCCACCCGCAACCTGCCGCCGTGGCTCGATCCAGCCGAGGCCGTGCGCTATGCAACCGGCCCCGACACGCACGACCTGACACCGCTCGTGCTCGACCACATCACCGACCTCGGGATCGATCACCTTGTCGCGATCGGCGGCGACGACACGCTCAGTTTCGCCCGGGTCCTGGCCGACGCGGGCATCCCGATCACCGGGATTCCCAAGACGATGGACAACGACGTCCAGGGCACCGAGTACTGCATCGGCTTCTCAACCGCGATCACCCGGGCCAAGGAGCTGATCAACCGCCAGCGGACCACCCTCGGCTCGCACGAACGGATCGGGGTCTTCCGGATCTTTGGGCGGGACTGCGGCTTCACCGCCTTGTTCACCGCCTATGTCGCATCAGGCCGCTGCGTGATCCCCGAGGCTCCCTTCGATCTCGACGCGCTGGCCGCGGTGATGGCCGACGACTGGCACAACAATCCGAGCCGCTATGCCTTCGTGATCACCGCCGAGGGAGCGATCTGGCGGGGCGCCACCCTGGCCGAGTGGGGCGAGGTCGATTCGTTCGGCCATCGCCACAAGGTCAACATCGGCGAGGTGCTGGCCGACGAGCTGCGCAAGCGAACCGGGATCGAATCGGTTGCCAGTGAGCTCACCTACGACCTGCGCAGCGGCGAGGCCGACCAGCTCGACCAGATGGTCGCAATCACCTTTGCCAACGTAGCGATGGACCTGATCCGCGATGGCGTGAGCGGCCGGATGGTGGCGATCCGCGATGGCCGCTACGCCCAGACCAACCTGCCCGAGCCGGGCGTCCCGCCCCGCTCGGTGGACGTGGCCAGGATGTACGACGTCGAGCGCTTCCGGCCGATCTACTCGGGCAAGCTCGGCGAGCCACTGCTCCTGCTGGGATCGCCGGGCAGCTAGCTCGGGAGCCTGGCCAGGGCCCGGATGCGACGGGCGACCGCGGACATGTCCTCGTCGCCGTGGCCTGCTTCAACCAGCCCTCGCTCGATCTCGGCGCAGAGCATTGTCACGGGCAGCTCGACACCGGCCTCGGCAGCCAGGCCGAGAGCGATCCCGAGATCCTTGAGGTGGAGCTCGACCTTGAATCCGAGCGGGTAGTCGTTGGCCAGCATCCGGCCGCTGCGATTGGCCAGGACCCAACTCTGGGCGGCTCCCCCACCGAGCGCGCCGACCACTTGTTCAACATCGAGTCCGGCCTTCATCGCGAGGACGATCCCTTCGGCAACACCGAGGTAGGCCCCAGCCAGGATCACCTGGTTGACGGCCTTGACTGCCTGGCCACTGCCGACCGGCCCGACATGGGTGATTGTCCTGCCGATGCTCTCGAGGATCGGCCTGGCTCGCTCGAAGACTGCCGGTTCGGCCCCGACGAAGATCGTGAGGGTCGCCTTCTGGGCACCTTCCGAACCACCCGAGACCGGGGCGTCGGCGAAGTCGAGCCCGAGGCCGGCCAGGCGCCCGGCCATGTCGCGCGTTGCACCCGGCGCGATGGTCGAGCAGTCGATGACGAGACCGCCGGGACGGGCACCCTCGACCAGGCCACCGGGACCGAACAGGATCGCCTCGACATCGGGCGTATCGGAGACGCATAGGAGGACGACATCGCTGGCGGCGGCAACCGCGCCCGGGGTAGGCGCTTCGGTCGCCCCGAGGTCGACCAGCGGCCCGGCTCGGCCGGGGCTGCGGTTCCAGACGGTGACCGGCCGGCCGGAGCGCACCAGGTGGCCGGCCATCGCCGCGCCCATCGTGCCGAGCCCCAGGAAACCGATCCGCTCCATGGCCCGATTCTAGGCGTCTGGACGGGTTGCCGTACACCCCGAGTGTGCTCAAGGACGATCCGCAGGCCGACGAAAGGGTCAGGGGCCACCGGGACCGATAGGTCAACGACAGGGCGGCAGGGCCGTTCTAGGCTCGACCCATCAACGCACTGGGGATTCTTCGACCAACGTGATACGAGCCACGGTGGCAACCATCACTGCGCTGCTCCTGGCCGTCTCGCTGATGGTCGTCGGTTCGGCGCGCCCGACATCAGCCGCCGTGGTCTGCTCGACGGGGGGACCCCCTACGATTCTGTGCACAGGTACGGCGTCGCCGACGAGCGGGAACACATCGACCAACTTCGACTTCTCGGTGCTGTACATGGATCAGGCCAACCCCCCACGGGCAGGCGCCTGCGTGACCGTCACCATCACCCGACAGACGCCACTGCCCGTCGCAGCGATCGGTACGTTCAACATGAGCGTTGCCGGCGGCGTGCCGCCGATCAAGATCGGTGCGCCCCCGGTCAACAATCCGATCTACGCCACGGGCTTCACATTTACCTACTCGACCAAGTTGGCGGTGGTGGGCACCTACTCGTACTTGTTCACCGGCGGCAACAACGGGAACTGCGCAAAGCGCACCCTGGCAGGGGCGCCATCCCCGATCACCGTGAACCCACCCCCCACACCGACGCCAACGCCGAAGCCGACGCCGAAGCCGACGCCCAAGCCGACCCCCAAGCCCACCCCGAAGCCGACGCCGGTGCCCACGCCCAGGCCGACGGCCGTGCCAACCCCAGCCCCGACGCCCAGCCCGACCCCGGCGCCGCCTACCAGCACCCCGTCGCCCACGAGCGCGCCCTCACCCACGCCCAGCCCGAGCGCCAGCTCAAGCGGCGGACTCGTGGCCGGAGTCGGCTCCGGATCGAGCAACGGACCGGGTACGTCCAACGGAGGGGCCGCGGGTCCGATCGTGCCAGGCTCACCTTCGGGCGGCTCGAGTTCGCTCCTGATCCTGCTGACGGCCTCGGTCCTGGGCGCCGGCTTCCTGTGGTTCATTGCTCGTCGGCGACGTCGTCGGCCCGAGCCCGCCCTGGCAACCGTCACGACATCGCCTTTCGCCGGCCCGCGCCGGCCTGCTCCAGCCGTTCCGGCCCTGCCAAAGCCCGAGAAGACCAGGAAGACCAGGGTGCCCAGGGTTGAAGTGGCCGCCCCGACCTTCGCTGCGGCGATACCGGCCGCCCCGAGCGCCGCCCTGGACGACAGGTACGGCGAGGCGTCGATGCCCCGCTGGCGCCGCCCGTCGCTCAAGACGGCCCGCTATGCGAGCCCCCGAATCACACCCGCTCCGTCTCCGGCACTGACCTTCGGAGGGTCGGCGGCGGACGGCCTGGAACGGCGCATGGTCCGGTACGACCTGGTTGCGCTGACCGATATCCCCGACGAGATCCG
>JBBRIM010000120.1:0-8636 GCA_038221095.1 Candidatus Limnocylindrales bacterium | reverse complement strand
GGTCTGATTAACCCGTCGGGGCCGTTCGTCGGCTGCCGCAGCCCCCTGACCGATAGCCCGACGCGATTGCCAGACGGCACGTATTTGTGCACGATAGTCCGAGCTTCGAGATGGCCCGATCTCAGGCGATCCTTTGCTTGTACGGAGGGAGAGCGATGGCTCAGCTCGTGGACGCCACCTCCGCGCGCACCGAGCGACTCCTTGTGGCCAAGGTGACGCCGCCGACCATCACCCAGGCCACCGGTGGCGGGCACCGGCTGGACCGCGTCCTTCGGCTGCTGGAGTTCGAGACAGCGCTCGATGACGACCAGATCGATGCCCTGATCTCGAACGCGATCGCGCCGATCCCGGCGGAGGTGGCTGGGCTGTCGCGGACCATCGTCGGCCGACGCCTGATGAAGGACGCGCGCCGATACCTTATCGCCACGCTGTGGTCGGATCGGGATGCCATGGAGGCTGCCATCCGGGATGGAGGCGTGGCCGTGTATCAACCGCCGTTCGCGCCCTATCTCGGCAATGCGGAGATTGCCTCCTTCGACCTGGCCAGCACCTGGACGTCGTGCCCGTCGCGGCTCGACGCGGTCCGCCTCTTCCGAGGGCCAGATCTTGGCTCGGTCGCCGACGCCTACAATCGTCAGGACCCCGGGCCCCACGCGGCGCGGTCAGGTGACGACCCTGGGCCACGGCCGTGCCTGATCCTTGCGTCCCGGACATCGGACCCGGGCGTGATCATCGCGGGCTGGAGCGAGGCCGAGCAGGCATCGTCCTCCAGCGAACCTCCGGAGAGCGTGGCCCTGGTCATGGATATCGTCCACTCGCTCTCGCGCCTCGGCCGCGGGACGGACTATCTGGTCACGGGAGACCAAAGAAGCCCCAGCGCCGATCCATCGCGCTAGACGCGGGGGGTGAGACCTTCAACATGCGGCCCCGTTCCGCGGTCGCGTCCGATAGGGGACGGCCGACCTGCTCGGGCCGTGTGTGCATGCGTTTTCGCGGATGCGGTTCATCCTCGGCTTGATCGTTCGGGCGCTGATTGCCCAGGTGATCGGCGATCTCGAATGGGGCAGGCGATCAAGCCGGACCTGGCAGTGATCGTCGAGCGCCTGTCCGACTGGGTGTGATCGGCGGTGGACCGTTGGTTCGAATCGCTCCGGCGTACGGCCCCGGCCGGGCGGACGATTGAGGCTAAGGAGTCTTCGTCGGCCTGGGCTTCTTCGTTGGCTTCGGCGTTGGCGTGGCTTTGGGCGTGGAGGTGCTGGTCGGGGTGGCTGTGGGACCACCCGAAGCGACCGGCCCAAACGCGCCGCTGACCGAGGCCAGGACGTGGCTGATCCCCCCGCTGAGCACCGTCAGGGCTGAGATCGCGAGGACGGCGATCAGCGCGAGGGCGATCGCATATTCGACCATGCTCTGGCCGGCCCTCGCCCGACCACGTCGGCGCGCAGCGGCTCTCGGGCGACGGGTCGGCATCTGGCTTGGTAGTTGTTGCATGACAACAAGATCATGCGACGCCCTCGCAGATTTGGCTATGGGACTTTGGTTTGCCGACCAGGCCGGCCGGGCCCCTCGACCGCCGGCCGGAGCTGTCCACCCCTACGTGGTGCGCCGGGCGACGAGCTCGAGCATGTGGAAATGGTGGGGCTCGCCAAGGGCTGTGTGCCCATCCTCCTCGCGATCGACCCAGTGCTCGATCTCGAACGCGGCCAGGCTCGAAAGGATCGCGTCGGGCGGGGGATGAGTCATCGAGGGATCGCCGGCGTCGGCGTCGCGGTCGCCGAACAACATCGCCGCCAGTCGACCGCCGACTGGCAGCGCCTCGAGGATTCGGCCCCAGGTTCGCCAGAATGCCTCCGAAGCGACGAACGGAAGGCTCAGGCTCGCGTTGACGAGGTCACAGGGTGGGATGTTGACATCCGCGAGGTCGGCGATGCGGGTCTCCAGGTTGGGACGGAGATCCGCGGGCGTGGCGGCTTCGAGCGCGTTGATCGCGCCGGGCTCGCGATCAACGGCGAGAACCTTCCAGCCGGCTCGGAGCAACTCACGCGTGTCGCGGCCCGCGCCACAGCCAAGGTCCACGGCAAAGCGGCGGTCGACAGTGTCGGCGGCGAAGCGCTCGATCGCCAGCCGGACCGTTTGCCATGCCGGCCGATCGACCGTGATCTCGTAGTAGCGCGCCCAGTAGTTGGCGTCGATCATCGTCCGAGCGTATCAGGACGGATTCGAGCGCGCGGACGCAACTATCGTCCGAATCGTGAACCCGCCCACGACGCAATCTTTCGGTGGCTGCCCGCCGAGGCGCGCGGGTGACCGACCTGGCTGCGCAGATCGGGATGACCATAGGAGCGAGCCCAAACCGGGCGCGTATGACCGTCGTGCCTCTGACCTCTCACCGCGGTGGTGGGTAGACCCCGCCGTAGCAGGTCAACCAATCGCCCTGATAGCCCGGAGGGTTGCCATCGTTGCCCTGGTCGTAGCCGCCGACAGCTCGATCCGGGTGCCGGTGCGCGCCACGACGTTGCCCTTCTCATTGAGCACCTCGACCTGGCCATCCCAGGTGCGCCGGCCGCTGAACCCAGGTGGCCAGTCGACCGCCACGCGCGGCAGGCTGATCTTCTCCGGGACGATGGCGGTACCGGCCGCGACATCGGGTACGAGCTCGCCCGTGATGTCTGAGGCATAGCAGCCGGACGTCAGGCTATCGGAAGAACCCGTCTGAGGGCCGGTGCGCAGCTCGACCCGCGGTTCGAGCGATGGCAGGACGATGAACACGGCACTGAGCGCCAGCAGACCAACCCCAAAGGCGACCAGAAGCCAGCGGGGAGAGCAGCGACGGAGCGTGACCATGACGCGATCCTTGCTCCTCAGGGGTACGGACGAGGGGCCGCGGGATTCTGCGATCCATCGAGCAGGGCGCGACCACCGAGCGGCTCGCCCAGATGGACCTGGACCCAACCGCCGGTGTCGAACATGCCAACGGTGGTTCTCATTCTCAATTGGGATTCGTAGGCATCGCTCGTGTGTAGCGTGATGATCACCGACGTGGGCGTGTAGTTGACGACGGGCACAAGCCAGGAGTCATCCATCTGCCCTCCTTTGTCGTTGGTGGGCCATTCAGCAACATCAACGGGAACGACCGTCGCCGTTTGGATTGTGGTGGGGTCCAACCCGGGTCCAAGCATGCCGTGAAGCTGCCAGGGGACCAGCCTCGATGCCGGGAACGACTGCGTTGGGAAGAGCACCGTGACCGCGAGCGCGACGGCGAGGACGGCTGAGGCGATCACGAGCGCGATGCGCAGGATCCGGCGAAGTTGGTCATCTTGAACGGCGGCGTCGGGCAGCGATGTCATGGGCTGGTGCTCGGAGCAGCGACGCGCGGTACGAGCCCGCAGTCCGGCGTCGTGCAGAGCGTGAGCCCGAGCTCGGCGAGTCCGCCGGCGAGGGGCGTGAAGCCGAGGTTCCCGCCAAAGCTGCGCGACGTGACGCCGGCCGGCAGGCCGCGGTCGAGGACGGATCCACCCGAATCCCCAGAGCCCACCTGGATGTAGGAGGCCACCATGCAGGGGAAATAGGAGCCGTCCTGATTGGCGGGCTTCAGGTTCTCGCCTTTCTCAGCCACGGTTCCACTTCGGTAGAACCCACGACCATCAATCTCGATGGGGTCACCGATGGCGATGTCGTTGCAACTCAAGGGCGCCGTGCCAGCCGGGATGACGCGATAGCCGGCCGTGCCCATGTCAACGACGTTCAGGTGTCCCCAGGGGATGCGAGCCGGCGCGACGACCATGTAGTTCATGTCGCTGGCGGCGCAGGTGTGCCCGGGATACGGGCAGCTCGCCTCCTGATCGGTCGGGCCGATGACCCCGAGCAGGGTCCCGGTGGTCGGGTCGTGAATGACCGTGCCGACGCCGGCACAGTGCTCGCTGGTCGTCAGGACGATCTCGTTGCCATGCCGGGCATAGAACCCGGCTGAGCAAGCCCCGGGAATGAACTCGCCAGCAAGGACCGGCGGGTCATAGACCGGTGTCGTACGTCGTGGCTCGAGGGCCCCGGCGACGGCGCGCTGCGCAGAGAAGAGTCCGAGGCCCAGAGCCAGTCCGGCCAGGACCACCAATGGGAGCCGCAGAAAGCGCGGTATTCGCAATAACCGCAACGGTGGCCTCATCGCAAAGAAGGTGCCGGATAGACCCCGTCGGAACAAGCGAGCCAACTGATCGGACCAGTTCTAGATGCGCCCCCGATAGAGCTGCCCCCGTCATAACCGCCGAGAAGCTCGAACCGCAGGCCGGTGCGTGCCACGACGACGCCCTTCTCATCGAGGACGTCGACCTGGCCATCAATCGCGAGCCGGCCGGTGTAGCCAGGTGGCCATTTCACGGGCACTGTTCTTTCATGGCCCATGTCCTCTTCGACGATGGCTGTCCCAGCGCTTGGATCGGGAATGAGCAAGCCTGTGATGTGCGAGAGATAGCAGCCGATGTAGCCATCGACGGGGCCCGAACCACCGGTGCGTAAGTCGACCTGCGGCTCGAGGGCGGTCACAACGTGGGGCACGACGGTAAGCATCGCGATGAGCGCCAATGCGCCGACGCCCAGGGTGATCAAGGGCCAGCGCGGATACCGCTGGCGGATGGAGTCGAGTCGGGCGTTCATCGCAGGGGTGGATCTAGAGAGATGCCGCCATAGCAGGCCTGCCATCCGCTCGAACCATTTGTGCTCTGGTCATAGCCACCCAGGAGCGTGATTTGGGTGCCGGTGCGGGCGACCACGCTGCCAGTCTGATCGAGGACCTCGACCTGCCCATCGGGTGTACGCCGGCCGGTGAACCCGAGCGGCCAGATCACGGCGACCGTTGGGTAGACTTCACCGGGTCCGACCCCCATGAGGACCGTGCCGGCGCTCGGGTCGACCATGAGCTCGCCGCTCGTGCTATTGGTATGGCAACTCACGCTGACGAGCGTTGAGCTTATTCGCGTGAAACCAGGGCCACCGGTCAGCAGCTCGACCCTTGGCTCTGCGGCCGGTTCGACGCGCGGCGTCAGGAGCGTGAAGACGCCGACGAGCGCCAGCACGCCGATGCCGAAGGCAACGAATACCCCGCGCGGGTAGCGACGCATGATTGCGACCACGCCTCGATCCTTGATCGGTCATGGCCCCGGCGCAACTGCACCAAAGTCCTGCACTGAGTGCAGGAGTTCCCTGCTGGGTGGCGCCAGGCACGCCGGTCAACCTCGGACTGTGGACTGCTCCGCGCCGAGCGAGCCGCGGTCACCCGTCGCCGAATCGCCGATGCGGCCCGTTCGATGTTCTCGCGACAGGGCTATGGCGCGACCACGCTGAAGGCATCGCCGCCGAGGCCGGAGTCGCGGTCCGTACCGTCTAGGCGGTCTATGGCTCGAAGGCGGGCATCCTGCACGCGCGCGAGGAGGTCCTGCACCAGCCCGAGGCGGGCGCGCTCCTCGCAGCCGCGCTCGAGACGCGAGGTCCCAGCAACGGATCGAGGTTGACCAGGCGTTGACGATCTGCCTCATCGCGAGCACGCCATCTCGGATGCCGGAGATCGAAGCCAGCGCCCGCTGCCGGTGAAGTGCAATCGACGACGCCGCGGGAGGAGCAGGGGACTTCGTGGGTGGCCGTCGTATCGTTCGGGACCGCCATCGTCAGTCAACCCAGATGTCGTAGCGCTGGCCGAGCGTGGTGATCAAGTCGGGGTCATCCAGTTGGGCGGGGGCGAGGGACGCCAGCTCCGCGAGGTAGCGGTCGAAGCCGCCCGGCGTGAAGACCGTGAGGAACCGGGCGCCGTTGGGAGCAGACACCTCGTGCCTCACATCCGGTGGCACGGTGACCGTCGTGCCCGTTCGGGCCTGTAGGGTCTCGTCATCGAAGGCGAACGTTGCCTCACCCTCGAGGACGAAGAAGATCTCGGTCATCGCCCGATGATGGTGGCGCGGCAAGTGGAACCCTGGCTTGAGGGTGTCCTCGACGAGGGTGACGCGTCCGTCGGTCATCTCCATCGGGGTCTTGATGAAGACGTGGTCGTTCGTCCAGTCGTAATCGGGACCACCGCCTGCCGGAACGATGTGCTGCTTCACTTGCTCTCCTTCAGGGCGGGGCGGTCGCCGTGCTCGAAGCCCTCGGAGGCAACGGCGAAAATGACCGGGACGAGGGCGAGGAGGGCCGTCCCGAGGATCGGCGAGACGAGGTAGCCGATCGCCGCGGCGGCGGCCGTCGTGGACAGGCCGACGACTGCCCCCATCCGGTCGGCTGCGAATCCGTGGGCATGCCCCGGGTCCTCGAGCAGGTCCGGGTTCGAGGAGAGGACGTGGAACAGTAGCCCCCACGTCACCGCCCCCACCGTCGTCACCCCGGCGTACAGGAGGATCGCCTGGCGTGCCGAAACGCTGGCAGGGTCGCTGAGGGTTTCCGCAAGGTCAGACGTCGCCCAGGGCACCATGACCACCCCGGCGAGCAGGACCAGGTTCGCGCCGTTGAGCGACCGTGAGACCGTCCTCACACGGACGAACACGTTGTGGTGGTTCGTCCAGGCGATGCCGACGAAGGCGAACGCGCCGGCGAACGCGAGCAGCGTCGGCCACTGGCTGGTGAGGCTGTCGAACAGCGTCACCGGCGGCAGAGCGCTGGGTTGCGCGTGGATCCGCCCGAGGTCGAGCGCGAGGAGGGTGATCGCAACGGCGAACACGCCGTCGCTGAACGCCTCGAGACGACTCGTCTCAGTGGGCTCGCCCCGACGCAGTCGCAGTCTCACGGGCCCTCGTTCGATCCCTCCGTGTCCCGTCGGTCTGGTTACTCGGAGACGATCTCGGAGCGGGCCATCGACATCGTGGACATGTCGAGCATCGCGATGAACTGACCCGACACGTCGCTCGTGTCCGACCCCATCGCGCGCGCCGCGCTGTCCGCGTCCTGGTAGCGGAGAACGAGGACCCACTCGCCGTCTTCGGTTCGTGTCGCCTCACGTCGCTCGAGGCCGGCGATCATCGGGACCACCTCGTGCTGGAACCGCTCGTTGAGCGCTCGGAACGCCCCTTCGTCCGCGCCATCGCGGAGCCGGAACCTGACGATCTCGATCACTGCCATCGTGTGCTCCCGTTGTCTTCGACCAGCCACGCTGCTACAGTAGTTGCGTGATCAGGCACGCATAGTAGGTGCGTGCGCACCCATCTGTCAACAGGACGGGACCCGATGTCATCCGGTAAGACCGAGATCGAGGCGTTCACCCAACTTGAAGGGGACGCCTGGGGCGGGCTTCTCGGCGTCCATGGCCGGATGATGCGGCTGATCGAGCGCGATCTCGCCGAGCGCTGCCGGATGTCCCACGTCGAGTTCGAGGTGCTCCTTCGCCTCTCGTGGGCCGCGGGTCTGCGGATGCGGATCCAGGATCTCGCCGCCGATAGCGTCCTCACCCGGAGCGGGATCAGCCGGGTCGTCGAGCGTCTTGAGCGGGCCAGCCTCGTCAACCGCGAGAGCGCACCCGAAGATCGGCGCGGCGCCTACGCGATCCTGACCGTTGCGGGCCTCGCGCTGCTGCGGACCGCGCTGGACGGACACGTCGGGCTCGTTCGGGAGCGCTTCCTCGATCGGTTCGGCCCTGACGAACTCGAGCAGATGGCGGCGTGGTGGCGGCGCGTCGAGGATGCCGGAGTGGGGTCCTGACCGTTGGACCGAGGGGCTTCGAGCGCATGGCCGAAACGGCCGAGTCGAGATCGTTGACGGCCGCCCGCACGCTTCAGGGCATGACGGCGGGCTGGTCTGATCGCTTGACGGAGAACGCGGTGCAATCGTCCAGGCTGACGTTCTCCCAGCACTTGAAGTGCTGGCGGACGGCACCACGCGTGATCGAGTCCGCCAGTCGATGAATCGCTGCCCTTGTGGAAGACACGCTTGAGGAAGTCACGATCGGCTCGACCGCTGATCCGGCGATCGATCTTGCAGACGGCGCCTCCCACGTCCGCCGGCGCGTGCTCGCCATCGTTGATGAGCAGGCGGTCACGGTCGTCGCCCTCGACACGGGTGAGGTCCTCTCGGCCCACCGGATCGAGCCGACAAGGGCTACTGGCGCAACACACGACGAGACCGGCTGATCACAGTTGTCACGGATGACGCGACGCATGTGTCACCGATGTTGCGACTCAAGACATTGGCTGGCGAGGAAGGATTCGAACCTTCGATCTCCTGATCCAGAGTTAGTTGCCCGAATCAGGCCTCGTGAGCCGGCCTTTGAGCGTGCACCGGGCTGTCCGTGCCCGCTGAATCCGGGTGAGTCAGATGCCCATTCCGGAGAGAGTCAGATGCCCTCTCCGACAACGGAGAGAGTCAGTTGCCCTATCTGGGCGACTGGACTCTACTCGATGATCGTGATTCCGACTCCCGATGGTGTCCTTGTTCAGTGAATCCGTCAGTCTCCGCAGATGGAGGCGTTCCGACCGTTCGCGCTACCGGTTCCGGAGCCACCGCTCGAGGTCGCCGCGATAGACGAGACCGAGGACCAGGATCACCCGGTCCGCATCGATGGCGTCGTACATCACCCGGTAGTCGCCGACGCGGAGTCGGTGGAACGAATCGCTCACGCCCTGGATCGTCTTGACGGCCTTGCCGCCGATCCGACCCGGCTCCGCGGC
>JBBRIM010000119.1:0-8656 GCA_038221095.1 Candidatus Limnocylindrales bacterium | reverse complement strand
ATCGGTCGCCCGATCGTCATCATCGCCGAGGATATCGACGGTGAGGCCCTCGCCACCCTGGTCGTCAACAAGCTCCGCGGGACCGTCTCGGTCCTGGCCGTCAAGGCGCCGGGCTTCGTGGATCGCCGCAAGGAGATGCTCCGCGACATCGCCATCCTGACCGGTGGCACCGTCATCAGCGAAGAGATCGGGCGCAAGCTCGACTCCGTCACCCTCGAGGATCTCGGCTCGGCCCGGCGCATCGTTGCGACCAAGGACGACACGACGATCATCGATGGGGCCGGCACGCCGGACCAGATCAAGGCCCGGATGAGCCAGATCAAGGCCCAGATCGAGGACACGACCTCCGACTACGACAAGGAGAAGCTCCAGGAGCGCCTTGCCAAGCTGTCGGGCGGCGTTGCCGTGATCAAGGTCGGCGCGGCCACCGAGGTCGAGCTCAAGGAGAAGAAGCACCGCATCGAGGATGCGCTCTCGACGACCCGTGCGGCCGTTGAAGAGGGCCTCGTCGCCGGCGGTGGGACCACCCTCCTCCAGGCGATCCCGGCTCTCGACAAGATCAAGCTCGATGGCGACGCCCAGATCGGTGTCGAGATCGTGCGCAAGGCACTGGAGGCTCCGGCCCGCCAGATCGCCATCAACGCCGGCGCTCGCGGTGAGGTCGTCGTCGACCAGGTCCGCCACGCCAAGAAGGGCCACGGCTTCGATGCGCTGAAGGGTGAGTACGGCGACATGTTCGCCCGAGGCATCGTCGACGCAGCCAAGGTCACCCGGTCCGCGCTCCAGAATGCGGCCTCGATCGCAGCTATGGTGCTGACCACCGAGACGCTGATCACCGACCTTCCCGAGAAGAAGGATGGCGGCGGCGCCGGCGGCCACGGCCACGGCGGTGGCGGCGGCGGAGACATGGACTTCTAGTCCCCCAGTCAACCGATCACGAGAGCCCGGGTCACCCGACCCGGGCTCTTCTGTGTCTGCCGCGGGACGGGCCCCGAACGGACCCAGCGGTGGGCCCTGGCTCGGTGCCCAGGGGGCAAGGTCGCCCCAGGAGAACAACTAGGGCAACTGGCTTCGTGACCGATCTACCTTCCAGAAGGGCACCCGCCCTCGGCTTCGCCCGGCTCCCTAGATGTCGACACGCTGGTGGGACACTTCGGGCATCTCATAGCATCTGTGGGACATGGCGAGCGAACTGACCGTCGGGAGCAGGATCGCGGCATCAGTCGTGGCGGACGCCGCGGCCGGTGATGCGACCGCGCTTGCCCGCATCGTCGCCGCCCACCATGACGACATGGCCCGGATCTGCTTCGTGATCTGCGGCAACCAGGATCAGGCGCAGGACGCGGTCCAGGCGGCCTGGCCGATCGCCTGGCGCAAGCTCGGCTCGCTCCGCGACCACGAGCGCCTGCGGCCGTGGCTGATGTCGGTCGCCGCCAATGAGGCACGCCAGCTGTTGCGCCGGCAGCGTCGTGACCGGGTCGTGGAGATCGAGGTCGCCGATGTCGGCTCGTATGCCGACGACCCGCACGCGCGGGCAGGTTTGCTCGACCTCGCGGCCGCCCTGCGCCACCTCTCGGCGGACGACCGGATGATCCTGGCCATGCGCCACGTCGCGGGTTTCGATGCAACCGAGATCGGCCGCGCGCTCGGGATGTCTCCATCTGGGGTCCGCTCGCGCCTTGCGCGGGTCACCGCCCGTCTGCGATCGGAGCTCGGCGATGACTGACGATATCTTCGGCCTCCGCCTGACCCGCGACCTCCAGGCCTACGCCGAGGGCGGCCTCCGGCCGATCGACGTGCTGGCCATCGCCCGGGGGGCTATTGGGACCGGGACCCGACCGCGCGCGTCGCGCGCAGGCTTCGTCCTGGTGGCGGCTACAGCCGACTTGGTGGCGGCTGCCAGGCGTCGGACCGCGGCAAGTCCCCTCCCGCTGGTGCTTGTTGCGGCACTCCTCCTGGTTGCCCTGATCGCGCTGGCGCTCAGCGGTGCCGGCGGCAGGCTGCTCAACCTGCCGACCGTGACCTCGCCGTCGCCAGCGCCCATGGTGGTCGCGCCGACGGCGGCCCCGCCGACGCTCGCCGTCGATGCACCCGCGTACGAGGCGATCTATCTCCGGCCGGTGGCGGACGGCATCGACGTCGTGGCGGTTCGCCCCGACGGGCAGGAGCGATTGCTTCGCCGGATCGGGACCACGCTCCCCGACAGCAAATTCCCACTCGTCAGCGACGGATCCGTCTCGGAAAACGGTTGGCTGGCGATCAGCACCTCCAGCTCCGGGCAGCTGCCGATCGCCGCGTACGGCCTATTCGATCTATCGAACCCCACCCGCGATCCGTTGACGGTTCCGTATCCGCCGGTGATCGGCGGCCGATGGTCGCCCAATGGGTTGTTCGCGGTGTCGAGCGCTAGAACCTGCGCAGCGGACGGGACATGCTGGATGGCGATCAACATCGTCGATCCGCGCACAGGCATGACCATTGAGCTCGGCCGGATCGGGCTCTTTGGCGGAGGGCCGTCGATCGTGTGGGCGCGTGACGGCTCGGGGATCCTGGACGGCGGTCAGCTCAAGCCCGTGCAGGGTGGTCCCGACGTGGCGGTAGATCCAGGCCTGCTGTTCACCGATCGCAGGGTCGGCAGGGGCGGCTCGCTCTACATTCTCTTGGGACCGGGCGGCGATTGCCCCGGCGTGACCGCGCCGACCATCCGGGAGCGTGACCTGGCCTCCGATTTCAGCTATTGCAACGGGACGGACTGGTATGTGAGCCACGACAAGCAGGAACGGCCGACCGAAGTGATCTTCGCGAACGACGGCCGCTCGCTCCTGGTCATGCTCGAGCGAGTCTCCGGGCAACGGCATACCGCCGTCGTCGGGCGGATCGACAGCCCGGGTCACTTCGTCCAGCTCGCGACCTACGACCTCCCGGCAGGTGGCTCGAATCCCGAATTCTCGGTCGATCCTGACGACTCGGCATTCCCGATCGAGTACTCCACCGGCCCTTCGAGTGGGGTCACCTTCGTCCAGGGACCAATCCTGCACCGCGATGGCACGATGTCGGCGGTGCCAGCCGGAAGCCTGGCCGGCTATGTCCCAGGTCCCCTGGTCGAGTCATGGCCGGGCGTGGGCTCGTATGGTCCAGCCCCCGTTCCGACGCCGACTCCCGTTCCGGTGCCGTGATCCGCCATGTGCTCGGACATACGTCCCCGGCGCTGATGCCCGGATCAACGTCCCGGGTGCCTTTCCCAACGGTTCGACGGTGACCCTGACCTGCCCGGGGGCGACCAGTGTGTCCGCGCCGGTCTACGTGCCCGATGGTCCGAACGACACGGACTTCCAGGTTGAACGCGGGTACACCCCGATCACCGGCAATCAAGCCGTGTCGTTCACGATCAGCGGACCGTAGGCCTGGTCGAAGTCGAGGCGGACGAGCCAGCGACGGAGGCCGGCGCTGTGGGCATCGGTCAGGAGGACCCGCCTGAAGCCGGCGCTGTCGAACATCGAGCTGAGCCCCACGAAGGCGAAGCCGGCGTCGATCCGGCGACCCTCCGGGTCCACCGGGTAGGCCTCGACTCCGGGTGCGCCGGCCGCTCGGGCCGCGGCAACCACGCCGTCCAGGAGGGCTCGCGCCACGCCTCGCCGGCGGAAGCCAACCCGAATCCGGAAGCAGCCGATCGCCCAAAGCGGACGATCGTCGATCGCCGGGATCGTCCGGGAGTTGATCAAGCGCGGTGTTTCGGTCCGGACACTGACCCCGCACCAGCCCACCGGCACGCCGTCCAGGTAGGCGAGATAGCCGGGGAACGGCGGCCCTGACTCCATCTGGGCTCGAAGGATGACCGGCCGCGGCGGCACCCCGTCGGGCCATGCGCCGGCGTCGACGCCCCGCCACGACTGGCACCAGCAGCCGCGTTCCTGCTGGCCGTCCAGGAGGGTCGCGACATCGTCCCAGCGGTCGCCCGTCGCCGGGACGATCTCGTACTCGCCGATCGTGGCGAACATCAGCGCGGCGCCCGGCCCACGGCGAGATAGCGCCGCCAGCCGTCGCCGGCCCGTTCCAGGATCCGAAGGTGGGCCCGCTCGATCCGATCGATCTCGGCCAGCCGGCGGACGCGGACCCGCTCGAATCCGGCCTCGTGCAGGACTCTGACGATCGGGCCAGGATCGCGCTGGTGACGGAGCGGCAATCGCGCGTCGATCTCGGCTGGGTACTCGTGCTCCTCCGAGCCGCGCTGGAGCCGGGCGGCAGCGGCGAGCAGCAAGCGCAGGGGGGCGGGCTGGCGGAGATACGCGCCATCGATCACGGCCACGAGGCCGCCCGGTCGGAGGCGCATCCGCCAGGCCGTCGCGGCGGCAACGGGATCGGGCAGCGTCCACGCGAGGTGGCGGCTGATCAGCGCGTCGACGCTGGCGTCCGGAACCGGCGGCGCCTCGGCGTCACCGATCCGCCAGTCGACCGCGATTCCGGTCTCGATGCTCTTGCGCCGGGCGCCCAGGATCATCCGCTCGGACAGGTCGATCCCGATCACGTCGTGACCGAGTTCGGCAGCCACCAGGGCCAGGGTCCCCGTCCCGGTGCCCACGTCGAGCACATCGAGGCGGGGCATCTCCGAGTGGGCGGGGTCGCCCAGGATCGCCGCGACCAGCCGGCGCCAGGCGGTTCGCTCGTCGTCGTGGAGGACGCCGTGGCGGGGGATCCGGTCGTAGCCCGCGGCACCCCGATCCCAGGCGGCCGTGATCTCGGCCTTCAGCCGCGTCCGCTCGTCATCGTGCATCTGCCGAGGATAGCCAGCCGGGGCCTGGTTACGAGCGGTGCAGGTGCCCGCCCTACAATGACCACGTGCCAGTTGTGACCGATCGGCTCTTCCCAGAGCCGCCCGACGAGGACGTCCCGCTTCCGGATGAAGCGCCGCCCGAAGGGCTCGAAGCGGATGACCTCGACACGTCCGACACGTCGGGCGGGCCCGATCCACGGACCATTCGAAAGCGCCGCTCCAGGAAGGCCGCTACGGAGCCGGTTTCCGCGTCCGACCCGTACGGCGACGAGCCACCGCCGCCCGACGATCCCGACGGCAATCCCCGCCCGGTCGCCCGGGCCAAGCCGGATCCGGCCGAGACGGCCGCCCTGGCCGAGCGGATCGTCTCGCGGCTCAACCCCGAGCAGGCCCGGGCGGTGACCACGACCGAGGGGCCGCTCCTCATCCTGGCCGGTGCCGGGAGCGGCAAGACCCGGGTCCTTGCCCACCGGGTCGCTTATCTCGTCGGCGTGCTCGGCCTTCGGCCGTGGCAGATCCTCGCGGTGACGTTCACCAACCGGGCGGCGGGCGAGCTCCGCGAGCGGATCATGGCCCTCGTCGGCGAGGCCGGCCGTGAGGTCGAATGCGGCACGTTCCACGCCGTCTGCGCCCGGGTCCTCCGCCGCGACGGCGCCGCCATCGGGCTCGACCGGCGGTTCGTGATCTACGACAGCGACGACCAGCAGACGCTGATGAAGCAGATCCTCAGGGAAGAGGACCTGCCGGCTACCGGCGAGTTCCGGCCGGCCGCTGTGCTCGGTTCGATCAGCCGGTCCAAGAACGAGATGCTCGATCCGGACGCACTCGAGGATGGCGCCCTCAATCACCACGAGCGCCAGATCGCCCGGCTCGCCCGGATCTACCAGGGCCGGTTGCGGGCGCTGGGTGCGCTCGATTTCGACGACATCCTGCTCGACGCCGTGCGCCTCTTCCAGGAAGCACCCGCCGTCCTCGCCCGCTACCAGGATCGCTGGCGCTACCTCCACATCGATGAGTACCAGGACACGAACCAGGCCCAGTACCTGTGGGTACGGGCACTGGCCGCCCGGCACCACAACCTGTGCGTGGTCGGCGACGACGACCAGTCGATCTACTCGTGGCGCGGCGCCAACCCTGCCAACATCCTCGACTTCGAGCGTGACCAGCCCAACGCAACGGTGGTCAAGCTCGAGCAGAACTATCGCTCCACCCAGCTGATCCTGGACGCGGCCAACGCCGTGGTCAGCCGGAACACCGCCCGCACCGACAAGAAGCTCTGGACCGAGCAGGCCGGCGGCCGGCCGATCCAGCGTTTCGAGGCCTACAACCAGGAAGAGGAGGCCGAGTGGATCGCCCGCCAGATCGAGGGCCTGGTCGGGGGCAGCGGCTCGCTCCTGACCCGCAAGGCGGATGACGAAGAGGGCCGCACGACTCCCCGTGAGATCGCGGTCATGTACCGCACGAACGCTCAGAGCCGGGCCATCGAGGAGGCGTTCCTGCGCTACGGCATCCGCTACCAGTTGATCGGCGGGACGCGGTTCTATCAGCGCCGCGAAGTGAAGGACGCCCTCGCCTACCTGCGGGTCCTGCGCAGCGACACCGACGCGATCGCCTTCGAGCGGATCATCAACGTGCCGGCCCGGGCGATCGGTGACAAGACGGTCGAAGCCCTGCGGTCCGCGGCCAACCGCGAGGACGGCGGGACGTTCTGGGCGGCGATCGAGGCCGCGGTCGAGGGCCGGGTCGAAGGGATCACCGCCCGCGCCCGGGGCTCCCTGGCGGACTTTGCCGCGGTGATCCGCTCACTCCGGACGCGCATCGGCGTGCTGCCCCTGCCCGAGCTGCTCGATGCCGTGCTGGAGCGCTCGGGCTACCGGGCGATGCTGGCCGACGGTTCGGAGGAGGGCGAGGACCGCTGGAACAACCTGCTCGAGTTGCGCTCGGTGACAACCCGGTACGACGACCTGGCGCCCGACGACGCCCTCGACCGGCTGCTCGAGGAGACGGCGCTGGTGGCCGACCAGGACGCCTACGCCGGCGACGCCGATGCGGTGACCCTGATCACCCTCCACGCAGCCAAGGGGCTCGAGTTCCCGGCCGTCTTCATCGCGGGTCTCGAGGAAGGCACGTTCCCGCACAGTCGAGCGCTCGACGACGAGCGCCAGCTCGAGGAGGAGCGCCGGCTCGCCTACGTCGGAATCACCCGGGCCAAGCGTCGCCTCTTCCTGTCGCACGCCTGGCACCGGGTAACCTGGGGTGCCAGCGGCGCTGCCGTCCCGTCACGCTTCCTGCTCGAGATCCCGGACGAGCTGATGGAAGGTCCGCGCCTGCGGGCCGACGACGAGCATGCCGACGGACCGCTCGACCTCGAGCTCGTCTTCGGGGCGCGCCGGTCGAGCCGCTTCGGTTCGCCGATCCGGGCCGGCGGCGGCGCCTATCGGCAGGGCAGCGGCCGGCCCGGCGCCCCGGCCGCGGGCACGTCGTTCTCACCCAGCCGCGACCTCGCAGCGAAACGTTCTTCGTACGCAGCCGGGGCGCGATCGGGTGAGCTCACGCCCACGGCGGGGCGGGGGATCCGGGCCTGGGACGATCCGGCCGAGGCTGACAGCGAGGCCCTGGACGATCTGCCGGTCCGGCGGATCGAGGAGCGGCCGGCGGTGATCCCAGCCCGGCCGATCGTGCCGGGCGAGCGACGCTACCGGGACGGCGATCGCGTTCGTCACGTTCGCTTCGGCGACGGGATCGTGGTGACCGCCCGGCTGACCCGCGACGACGAGGAGGTTACGGTCGCCTTCCGGGATGGCGCGATCGGGCGCAAGACGATGCTGGCCAGCCTGGCCAACCTGGAGCTGATCGGCTAGCCGCGGTGAGCTCGCTGCCCGTCGATCCCACCCTGGTCGAGGCTGCCCGGGCCGCTGGCCTCGACGCGGCGACCGAGCGCCACGTGGGCCTTGCCGGCGAGATCAATCGAGCCAACCGGCTGTACTACCTGGAGGACGCCCCAGAGCTGTCCGACGCCGCGTACGACCAGCGCTTCCGCGAGCTTGTCGCGATCGAAGTGGCCTTTCCCGACCTGCGCTCGCCGGACTCGCCCACGGTCCGGGTGGGTGCCGCGATCTCGTCAACGTTTGCCGAGGTTCGCCACCAGCGGCCGATGCTCTCCCTGGGCAATGCCTTCTCGACCGACGAGCTGCGTGCGTTCGACGGCCGCGTGCGGAAGGGTCTTGGCCTGCCGCCCTCGCCGGAATTGGCTCCCGGGCTGAGCTACGGCGCCGAGCTCAAGATCGACGGCCTGGCCGTGAGCCTGCGCTTCAAGGCCGGCCGGTTCAGCCTTGGTGCGACCCGGGGCGACGGCACGACCGGCGAGGACGTCACGGCCAACCTGCGCACGATCGAGGCGATTCCGGCTCGCCTCAAGGCACCGGCCACGCTCGAGGCGCGGGGCGAGGTCTACATGCCCAAGGCCGAGTTCGCCCGGATCAACGCCGAACGCGAGGAAGCCGAGCTGCCGCTCTACGCCAATCCCCGCAATTGCGGTGCCGGGTCGCTTCGCCAGCAGGATCCGCGGGTCACCGCCAGCCGCCGCCTGTCCGCCTGGTTCTACCAGCTGCTCGAGGACGGCGCCGAGCCCCCGATCGAGACCCAGTCGGCGGCGCTCGCCCGGCTGGCCGCGCTCAGTTTGCCGGTCAACCCGGAGAGCGTGAGTGGGCTCGATATCGAGGGCGTGATCGCCTTCATCGACTCGTGGCGTGAGCGCCGCCATCACCTGCCGTACGAGACCGACGGGGTCGTGGTCAAGGTCGACCGGCTCGATCAGCAGGCCCGGCTTGGCCTGGTCGCCCGGGCGCCACGCTGGGCGATTGCCTTCAAGTTCCCACCCGAGCA
>JBBRIM010000118.1:0-8682 GCA_038221095.1 Candidatus Limnocylindrales bacterium | reverse complement strand
CGGCCGCATCTGCCTGCCGCTTCGCCTCGAGCAGGAGCTCCTCGCTCGCGGTGCCGAGGCCGAGGAGTGCAACGTGACCCGTCACGAGCGCGTCGGGGTCAACGTTGCGTCGAAGCTCGTGACCCAGGTGGGCGAGGGCCTCCTCCCGGTCGCGGGGTGCGCGTTGGATGGCTCCCTTGACCCGAACTGGGCCCTGGTCGGGGGTCTCCTTGCCCTGGGCAAGACCGGCCGGACGGTCCCAGATGAAGGCATCGCCAATGACGGCACGGATGCCCACGGCCTGGGCGGCCCGGGCCGCGGCGTCCGGCTCGAGGACGGTCCCCGCCTCCAGGAAGCAGGTGGTCCCGTTGCGGTCCATCTCGAGCGAGGACAGCAGGACGCCGAGGTACTCCTCCTCGTCGGTGACCATGTTGTAGAAGACGCGCTCGATGGCGTCGAAGACCTCGTCCTCGGGACTATGGTCCGGGATGACACCCCGGTAGGTCTGGAACGAGGCGTGCATGTGGCATTCGATCAGGCCCGGGTGGACGGGGGCTCCGCCCGCATCGATCGTCCGCGTCGCGGTGTAGCGGGACACGAGCTCGCTGTCGCTGCCGAGCGCGACGATCCGTCGGTCGGCGATCGCGATCGCGCCATCGACGATGATCCGCCGCTCGTCGTCCATCGTGATGACGTAGCCATGGCGGATGAGAAGGTCAACTGGTCGTGTGGTCATGACACCGTCCTGATCTCGCCGCACTGCCTGCACTGGGCTTCGCGATGCCAACCTGACTCGACTCACGCGCTTCGCGGCCGCCAGCGCGCTGCGGCGTTCTGCTCGATCGGCTGACCCATTCGGCGCAGCATCGCGATCGACGCGGCGTTGATCTGGGCGAGCAGGCGAGGTTCGTCGAGGTGCGGGAACACGCCTCGGTCAAGGACGACCCGGCCGTCGATGATGACCGTGCTCACGGACTTCGAACGAGCCGAGTAGATGAGGTTCCGGATCAGGTCGAGTGCGGGGATCATCTCGGGCCGATCGAGCGTGTGGATCACGAGATCCGCGCGCTTGCCCGGCTCGAGCGAGCCGATCCGGTCCTCCAGCCCGCACGCCCGCGCCCCACCACGGGTCACCATGTCCAGGACGTCCTCGGCCAGCAGGTAGGTGCGGTCTTGATGCGCTTCCCGGGCCGTAAGCAGGGCGAGATTGGCCTGCCGGAACAGGTCGAAGTCGTTCGACCAGTTGGCCGAGTCCGAACCCAAGGCGACGTTCGCACCGCGCCGCCAGAGCTCGGCGTGGCGGCCATGGATCGTTCCACCATGCCCCCACATCATCGACGCCGCGGGCGCCCAGGCGATGCTCGCCCCGCGGTCGATTAAGACGTTTGTCTCGGCATCGGTCAGGTGATTGGCATGAGCCAGGGTCACGTTGCGGTCGAGGACGCCGATCTCGGCCAGGTGGAGCAGTGGGTCCTTGCCGTAGCGCAGCCGATCGGCGGCCGTGTCGGCCGGACTGTACGCGTGGTGCATGTTGAGGACCACGTGCGCGGCATCCGCCTGCCGCTTTGCCTCGAGCAGGAGCTCCTCGCTCGCGGTGCCGAGGCCGAGGAGCGCGATATGGCCGGTCACGAGCGCGTCGGGATCCACGTTGCGTCGAAGCTCGTGACCCATCCGCTGGAGCGCGTCGGCGAGGTTCCTCGGCCAACGCTTGATGATCCCCGGAATGACCGCCTCAACCGAGCCGGGTATGTGATTGCCCTGCGCGAGACCGAGGGGCTCGTCCAGGACGCAGGCATCGCCGATGACGGCACGGATGCCCACGGCCTGGGCGGCCCGGGCGGCCGCGTCCGGCTCGAGGACGGTCCCCGCCTCCAGGAAGCAGGTGGTCCCGTTGCGGACCATCTCGAGCGAGGACAGCAGGACGCCGAGGTACTCCTCCTCGTCGGTGACCATGTTGTAGAAGGCGCGGTCGATCGAACCTTCCTCGAATAGCTGGTCCTCGACCACGTGGTCGGCGATGAAACCTCGCATGGTCTGATAGGACGCATGCAGATGCGACTCGATCAGGCCCGGGTGGACGGGGGCTCCGCCCGCATCGATCGTCCGCGTGGCGGTGTACCGCGACGCGAGCTCGCTGTCGCTCCCGAGCGCGACGATCCGTCGGTCGGCGATCGCGATCGCGCCATCGACGATGATCCGCCGCTCGTCGTCCATCGTGATGACGTAGCCATGGCGGATGAGAAGGTCAACCTGCTGGTCGCTCCCGGCGACGCCTTCGATCATCTGCGCCTACTCGGGGCTCGCAGGCGTTGGCTCCACGGTCCCGTCGGTTTCGTCCCGCCAGACGGTGGCGGCGGATGGGGTCCAGCTCAGCCTGACCCATGAGTCGCGCTCGAGTCCCTCCGCCTCCTCGTCCCGGAGGTCGACCAGGACGACCAGTCCGTCGGCCGTCATCGTCTCGATCCGGACGCGGCTCCCGAGATACATGATCTCAATCACCCGGCTGCGAAGCCCGACTTCACCGGCCACTGGAGGTCCGTCGGCGGTCAGGCGGATCGCCTCGGGCCGGACGGAGATGGTCGACAACGTGCCTGGAACCAAGGCACCGGCTATCCGAACCCTGACCGTCGCGGAGCTACCGACGGCAACCGTCGCAACATCGCGATCGATGGCGACGACCCTTCCAGGCAGGAGGTTCGTTTCGCCGATGAAGTCCGATGCAAACACGGACGCGGGCCGCGTGTAGATCTCCCGCGGGGTTCCCTCCTGAACCACTCGTCCGCCATTCATGATCGCGATCCGATCCGACATGACCAGGGCCTCGGTCTGATCATGCGTCACGTAGAGAAACGTAGCGCCGAGTTTGCGCTGGATCGCCCGAAGCTCAAGCTGCATGTGCTGGCGGAGCTTCAGGTCGAGCGCAGACAACGGTTCGTCAAGGAGCAGCACGCTCGGCTCGGGAGCCAGGGCGCGCGCGAGCGCGGCACGCTGGATCTGACCGCCGCTCAGCTCAGTTGCGCCACGGTGACCGAGCCCTTCCAGCCGGACGAGCGCGAGGAGCTCCTCCACCCGGCTGGCAATCCGCGCCTTCGACCACTTCCGCAGCTTGAGGCTGTAGGCGATGTTGTCGAAGACGTTCATGTGGGGAAACAGCGCGCCACGCTGGAACACGATGTTGGTCGGCCGGCGATGCGGCGGCATGTCGGTCACGTCCTGGCCATGGATCAGCACGCGGCCCGCGGTCGGCTGCTCGAAACCGGCGACGATGCGGAGCAGCGTGGTCTTGCCGCACCCGCTCGGACCCAGGAGCGACACGAACTCGTTCTCACCCACATCGAGGTCGATGTCGTGCAGAGCGACCTGGTCGCCGAACCGCTTTTGCAGGCCCCGGATCTCGACTGTGGCCGCCATCACCAGCGACGACCTCCGCGCCGATCAAGCCGGTTGGACGCAACGACGAGGGCAATCAGCGAGAACAGGATCAGCGTTGCAAGGGCGTTGATCGACGGGTCGATCCCTCGGCGCAGCAGGCCCCAGATGACCACGGGCAGGGTCTGGTCGCTCCCAACGTTGAAGAAGGTCACCACGAACTCGTCAAGCGAGAGCGCCATCGCAAGGAGGGCAGTTCCGATCACGGACGGGCGGATGAGCGGCAGCGTGATATCGCGGAAGGTGCGCAGAGGAGAAGCACCAAGGTCCCGAGCCGCCTCGAGGACCGTGAAGTCAAAGGTCTCGAGCCGAGCGTTCATCGTAAGGATGACAAAGGGCAGGGCGATCAACACGTGACCAATGGCCGCGTTGCGGATGCCCGGCGTGACCATGAAGACGTTGAACATCACCGCCAGCGCCACCCCGAGCACGAGCGCCGGAACGGCGGCCGGCACCAGGCTCAGCGTCAACAGGACCCCCCGCTCCCGGCGCCGGAGCTTCGCCAGCCCGAAGGAGAACGAGATGCCCAGGGTCCCAGCGATGACGGCCGTCGTACAGGCAAGGAGGGCGCTGTTCCTCAACCCCTCGGCAAGAAGCGGGTTCGCCAACGCAGTTTGGTACCACCGGAGTGTGAGGCCCTCGATCGGAAGACTCAGGCGCGGCGAGGTGGTGAAGGAGAACAGGACGATCACGACCACCGGGAGGAACAGAAAGAAGAGGACGGCGCCAACAAAGAGGCGCGAGCCCATGTGGCTGGGAAGCCGCAGGGGCCTGCCCGTCACGGTCTGCACCGGCTCGCCCTTCGTCACCACCTCGTCGCTGCCCGAGTGAGACGGGACGTCAGGAGGTAGACCGCGACCACGCTGCCGACGACGAGGTAAGCGAGGGCCGCCCCAAGCGGCCAGTTCGCGCCGAGGCCGTTGAACTGGTTCGCGACGACGTTGCCGATCATGACCCCACCGGTCCCGCCGACCATCGACGGCACGACATAGTCACCCGCAGCCAGGATGAACGAGATCGCGAACGCCGTGTTGATGCCCGGTAACGCCATGGGGGATCAGGATCGTTCGGTGGAGGTGCAGACGGCTGGACCCAAGGTCCCTGGCTCCCTCGAGGTGTTCGTGCGACACGTTGGACATCGACGAATACACGGCCAGGACCGCCAGCGGGATGAGAAGGTCGACCAGCACGATCACCGTCGCCCACTGGCTGTACAGGAGGAAGGTGATCGGCTGGTCGATCAGATGTAGCTGAAGGAGGGCGGCATTGAGCAGCCCGTCCCTGCCCAGGATTGTTCGCCAGGCGTAGATCCGTACGAGGTACCCGCTGAACATCGAGATCAGGACGAGATCGAGGATCAGCCTTGCCCGCCGCACGAACACGAAGAGCATGAGATAGGAGAGGACGTACGCGATCGGTACGACAACGCAGGCCGTCGCCAACCCAACCGTGACGGTTCGCACGAGGATGGCCAGGTAGAGCCCCGTGGTCGCGCCAGTCAGGTAGTTATCCAGGGTGAAGCCCGGAACGATGTCGAACCCGCTGACGGTCCAGAAGCTGTAGACGAAGAAGATCGCCAGCGGCAGCGCCAGGAAGACGACGTAGAAGAGGGCAGCCGGCCCTAGCTGGGGGAGGGTCGCAAGGCGCCTTCGCACTCGTCTAGGCCCAGCTCATCCACAACCCAGGCGCCACCGCCCTCTTCCTGAACGACTCGCTACCTACAGCTTGAAGGCATCCCAGGCCTTCGCCCACTTGGGCTGACCCACGATATCGCCGTCGTCATTCTGGGGCGGTGAGACGACCTGGGTCGCCAGGATCCCGCCCGGCTGCCGGACGATGTCGTAGTTGTAGAGCTTCTGGTTGGCCGCGTCCAACGCGTCGAATGCCTTCGCGATCGTGCAGCCGGACCCCAGTCCCGTCGCGATGGCTGCACTCGACGCCGGCGACATCATGTAGTCGATAAAGGCGTATGCGTTGTCGACATTGGGCGAGCCAAGGGCGATCCCATACGCGTCCGACCAGTAGTAGGTGCCATCCGTCGCCGGGGACGCCGACGCCAGCGTGACGCCCTTCGCCTGAGCCAGCACGATCTGGTAGGACCAACCGCCGATGGCGATCGACGCGTCTCCGCGGATCAGGACGTCCGCCTGGTCGCCCAGGGTTGTGGCCAGCGTGACGACATTCGGTTTTACCAAGCGCATCGATGCGACCGTCTGGTCGAGCTGCGCCTGGGTGAGTCGGTTCGGCTCCGGGAAGCCAAGCGACTTGGCCCACAGCCATGTGTTGGCGATCGGATCGTCGACGAGAACCAGCTCGCCCTTGTACTTCGGATCGGCGAAGTCCGTGTACTTCGCGGGAACTCCAGGCCACTTCTTCGGGTTGTAGACACACGGCTCATCGCCCCAGATGAGCGGGATGCCATACATCTGGCCGCCCTTCGTGAGCCAGGGCGCCTGCAGAAACGCTGGCCACAGCCCTGCGGCGTTCGGGATACGCGACAGGTCAAGCGGCTGGTAGAGGTCCTGGCCGGCGGCGAGAACGGCCCGTTGGAAGTCCTTGTTGTCCGAGATCAGGTCCAGCTGGCCGCGGCCACCGGTCTTGAACTTCGTGAGCGGCTCGAAGGCGTCGGCAATGAACGTCGGCTTGACCGTGATGCCATTGGCCTGGAGGAACGGCTTCGCCACGTCCTTGGCATCCTCGCCGTCATACCCAATGAAGTTCAGCGTCCCGCCAAGCTTGTACGAGGCAGCTGGGGTCGCCGATGCCATTGCAGACTCGGTGGCGGCGGCACTTGCGGTCATCGACGGTTCTGCACTCGAAGCAGCCGCACTCGGTGACGCGGAGCTTGACGGCGAGCAGGCTGCGATCAGCGCGGCCGGCGCGACCGCGCCGAGGGCCGTGATCGCGCCGATGCCCTTGAGGAGCTGTCGCCGACCCATGTCAGCGTTCAGCCGGTTGTTGATCGCTTCCTTCACGGGATCCATGCCGTCTCCTTCGGGTTGTCTTGCCTACATTCGAACCCACGTGGATCGCGTCCGATCGCGCCTCTCTCGAAAAAGTATCAGGTTTAGGTCATTTCGTGTCAATGGCGGCGCGAGATCACTCAGACCCCGGTTCCACCCCCAGTGGTGTGCCGAGTCGGAGGCTCGCGCATTCCGGCTCAAATCGTAGCGCCGACGTTCCCAATCGTAACATGAATGCGTTGTGAAACGTCAACCACGGCCTGGTCCCTTGACCCCGATTGGCGACTTGAATCACGCCTGCCGACTCCGGCGGGAATGTGGCTCGGCCATGCTCCGGCGACGCCTTAGTCATGCCGCGATTCGGAGTAGGCCTATCCGATCTGCCGCCGCCCTATGTCCGGCCGTCGCTTTGGAGGTGCCGATTCGTAGCGGGCACGCGTGCTTCGGATGTGGGCGTGGGAGGCCTGTCGTGCGGCAGATCCGTCACGACGTGCGATCGCTTCGAAGATCTGTTGATGCTCGGCACAGGACGCCTCAGGAGCGCCCGGGATCCCCCCGATGATCCGTCGAAGCTCCGCGAGCAGACCGCTCATGGCTCGCGACACGGCCTGAAACACGAGATTGCCAGAGGCTTCGGCGATTGCAGCGTGGAACAGGACGTCTATGCGTTGCCCCTCAGCGCCGTTGTGCGCTGCGACGGCAGCGGCGTTCCGCGCGAGAATGTCCCGGATGCCCTCGATCTGCGCCTCCGTCGCGTGCCTGGCGGCAAGCTCCGCGATCGCTCCCTCGACGACGTCCCGGAACTCGAACAGGTCGGCCACGGGTTGGCTCGGATCCATCACGCCGGCCAGTAGCGCAAGATCGAGGACCGACTCGATCGGCAACGCCCGAACGGTCGCTCCACGTCGGGGTGAGATGTCGACGATTCCGAGCAGGTAGAGCGACTGCATCGCCTCCCGGATCGGCGTCCTGCTCACACCGAACCGGGCCATGAGCTCGATCTCCGTGGCGATCGGGTCTCCGGGCCGCGACCGTCCGGATCGGATGTCGTCGAGGATGTCCTGCTGGACGGCCGCTGCCAGCTTGGGGCGCCGAGGCATCCTCAGGGACCCGGAGCGATGGCCGATTCCCTGGCCCGAGGGTCGACGACGTCCCTTCGTTCCTTTGGAGGTCGGCACTCCGTCAGCTACCACGTCGGAAGCCTAGCATTCGTCCCTTCCGACCCGCGAGGCCCGGCCGACTGCAGCCCGAGGAGTGCCTGCGCGTTCTGCGAGCGGATCGCCGCGCCGCTTGCAGCGTCGATGAATGGCAGCAGGTCGACGATCGCAAGTTGAGCCTGGTAATCGGCGGACTCGGTACTCAGGGGCCAGTCCGACGCCCAGAGGACGCGCGTTGGCCCGAACGCGTCAACGACGCCTTCCGCCCAGGGCCAGGTATCCCGGTACGGATAAGCCGATCGCGACAGCGCGTAGAGACCGGACAGCTTGACGAGAACACCCGGCAGGTCGGCGAGCGCCCGGATGCGCGAAAGCCCGCCGAGGTCACTCACGTCCGCGGGCAGTGCGAGATGGTCGACGATCTGGGCGAGCGTCGGCCGGCGCGCTGCGGCCAGCTCGATCACGCCGGCGGCCGCAAGAGTGACCGTCCACTGCACGAAGATGCTCAGCTCGTCGGCTGCGTCGAGGAGGCTGCCGAGTGCGCCGAGTTCGTCGAGCCGGCGGCCCACCAGGCTCCGTGGCGCGATCCGCACACCGACCGCCCCATCGTGAACGTAGCGGGCGAGGTCGTCCACGGCATGAGGCGCCCAGGGATCGAGCGCTACGACGGCCTTGAGCGATCCGGGTGACGCGGCGGCCACGCGCAGGATCTCGGCGTTGTCCTCATGAATGCTGGCCGGGATGATCACGGCATGGTCGACGGCAGTCCGCATCATCGTGGGTAGCAGGTCCCCGACCCCCGCGGCCAGCGGCGTCGGCGACTTCTGGCTCGGATGCATGAGTCCGGGCGGCCAGACATGGGTATGCATGTCGATCGCCGACAGCGGCAGTGCGCCGAAGGACCCATTCGGCGAGGCGTCCGTCTCAGGCTGGGCGGTCGACGTCACGCCGGCCCATCCCCATTCCTGCTGCGGTTCGCCTCGACGGTGTGGCCCATCCGGCGCAGCATCGCCAGGGACGCCGTGTTGATCTGGGCCAGGAGCGCCTCCTCGTCGAGGTGCGGGAACTCGCCCCGGTCGAGGACGACCCGGCCGTCGATGATGACCGTGCTCACCGACTTGGAGCGGGCGGAGTACATGAGGTTGCGCACGAGG
>JBBRIM010000117.1:0-8690 GCA_038221095.1 Candidatus Limnocylindrales bacterium | reverse complement strand
CCGGTTATCTCCTCGTCTTCCCGCTGTTCTGGGGCTCGGTCCTCTTTTTCGGCCTGGCGATGGCCCGTCACCTGCGCATCTTTGCCGCGGTTCGAACCGCTGGGCTGAACCCACTCGCCGATGTCCCCCGGCGGGTCGGCGGGATCGTCCGCTACACGCTCCTGCAGACCAAGATGTTCAAGGACCGGCGCGCCGGGATCATGCATTTCGCGATCTTCTGGGGGTTCGTCCTGCTCACGATCGGCACGGCCAACATCGTGACCGCCGGCGCCGTCCAGGCGATCGTCGCGATTCCGGCCGACGGGATCCTGTGGCAGGCCGTGTCTGCCATGCAGAACGTCGTCGCGTTGCTGGTCCTGGTGGCGGTGGGCTACGCCCTCGTCCGGCGGCTGATCACCCGGCCTCGCCGGCTGGCCTACACCCGGGGCGCCCTGATCATCCTCGGCCTGATCGGCGGTGTCGTGGCCAGCGAGCTATTGGCCCAGGTCTTTGAGGCGGCCCGCTACGGCTCGATCCCCGGCGCGTTCGTGGCCAACGCCGCTGCAACCCCGCTGGGCAGGCTGTCACCCGAGTTCCTGCTTGGGGCATTCGTCGTCCTGTGGTGGATCCACATCGCGATCGTCGCGGCCTTCCTGTGCTATTTGCCGTCGAGCAAGCACCTCCACATGGCGACCGCGTTCTTCAACGTCTACTTTCGGAAGCTGGCGCCGCGGGGCGAACTGCCGGCGATGGACCTGGAGGCCGAGGACACCTCGTTCGGGCTGCGCACCCTCCAGGATCTCGGCTGGAAGGATCTCCTCGACGGATTCACCTGCACCGAATGTGGCCGCTGCACCGACGCCTGCCCGGCGAACATGACCGGCAAACCGCTCAACCCGCGCGAGATGATCATGGGCCTGCGCCACCTGTCGGTGGATGCGGAGCACGGCCTCGACCTGATCCCGAACTCGCCGCTCATCCGGGCCCAGGCCGGTCTCGATGACACGACGCCCAACCCCATCCTGCTCGCGACGGCGATCGTCGATCACGCCATTTCGTACGACGCCGTGTGGGATTGCGTCACCTGCGGCGCGTGCGTCGAGGCCTGCCCGGTCCTGATCGAACATGTCGACAAGATCGTCGGCTTCCGGCGCAACCTGGTGCTGGAGGACTCGCGCTTCCCGAGCGAGTTGACCGGTGCCTTCCGGAACATGGAGACGGCCGGCAACCCATGGGGCCAGGCGCGTTCCACCCGGACGGACTGGACGAAGGGCCTTGACTTCGAGGTTCCCACCGTCGCCGACCTGGCCGCCGCGGGTACGCTCGACGAGATCGAGGTCCTCTACTGGGTTGGCTGTGCAGCGGCCTTTGACGAGCGCAACCGGAAGGTGGCCCGGGCCTTCGCCCGCTGCCTGAACGCGGCAGGCGTGACCTTCGCGATCCTTGGCCAGGAGGAATCGTGCACCGGCGACCCCGCCCGGCGGATGGGCAACGAATACGTCTACCAGATCCTGGCCACCGGCAATATCGAGACGCTCAACCGCTACGGCATGGCCGAGCGAACGATCGTGACCGCCTGTCCGCACTGCTTCAACTCGATCGCCAACGAGTACGGCCAACTCGGCGGCAACTTCCAGATCGTCCATCACAGCGTCTACCTCCAGGGACTGCTGGCCTCCGGCCGCCTGCGTACAGTCGCTGCCGATGATCCCGCCGGCACGGCACCAGGCCGCACGGTCACCTTCCACGACAGCTGCTACATGGCCCGCTACAACAACGTGATCGCCGCGCCGCGCGACGTGCTCGGCTCGGTGGCCGGAGTGGAGCTGCGCGAGATGGAGCGGAGCGGCAAGAACTCGTTCTGCTGCGGGGCCGGCGGCGGCCGGATGTGGATGGAGGAGACACGTGGCACCCGGATCAACGTCGAGCGCACGAGGCAGGCCCTGGCAACCGGCGCGGAAGTCGTGGCCACGAACTGCCCGTTCTGCATGACGATGATCAAGGACGGCCTGGCCGAGGCCGAGTCCAACGCGAGCGGAACGGTCAGTGCGGCCGATATCGCCGAGTTGCTCGCCGACGGCCTCGCTCCGGCGACCCCAAGTGGCCGGCAGCTGCCGGTCCTGCAGTAGCAAGCGGGGGAGGAAAGCGATGACTGAACTCAAGCCGTATCGCCTGTCCGACGAACAGATCGAGTTGCGCGATGCCGTCCGGCGACTCGCCCGCGAACGAATCGCGCCACGCGCCGCCGAAGTCGATCGCAGCGCCGAGTTCCCCTGGGACAACAAGGAACTGCTGGCGAGCCAGGACATCCTGGCCCTGCCCTTCCCGGTGGAATACGGGGGCCTCGGGGCCGACCTCCTGACGGTCTGCCTCGCGATCGAGGCGCTGTCGGCGGCGTGCGCCACGACCGGCCTGATCCTGGCCGTCCATGAACTCGCCGCCCTGCCGATCGTCAGCAAGGGCACGCCGGAACAGCGCCAGCGCTGGTTGCCGGACCTGGCTGCCGGTCGAACCCTGATCTCGTTCGCGATCACCGAGTCGGGTGCGGGCAGCGACGCCGGCTCGATTGCCATGCGGGCAACCCGCGAGGGTGACGAGTACGTGATCGATGGCGCAAAACGGTTCATCACCCACGGCAGCATCGCCGACCTGGTCGTCGTCTTCGCCGTGAGCGATCCCGGTGCGAAGCGGCACCGCAACCTGTCGTGCTTCGTCGTCGAGACGAACCGGCCCGGGTTCTCCGTCGGCCGGCTCGAGCACAAGATGGGCATCCGGGGATCACCCACGGCCGAGCTCCTGTTCGATGCTGTACGGATCCCCGCAGGCAACCGGATCGGTGACGAGGGCGAGGGATTTGCAGTCGCGATGAGCACGTTCGAGCGTTCTCGGCCGGGCATTGCGGCGCAGGCCGTGGGGATTGCCCAGGGTGCCCTCGAATTCGCCGCCCACTATGCGAACGAGCGAATCCAGTTCGGCAAGCCGATCGCGGAGCAGCAGATGGTCCAGGGCCTGCTGGCCGATATGGATGCCTCGACCGAAGCGGCCCGCCAGTTGACGTATGCGGCCTGCGCCGCGATCGAAGCGGGTGACGGGGACGCCGCCCGCTGGGCTGCCGTGTGTAAACTCGTCGCCGGTGACGCAGCGATGCGGGTCACCACGGATGCCGTCCAGGTTCTGGGCGGGTATGGCTATCTCGGCGAGTTCCCGGTCGAGCGGATGATGCGTGACGCCAAGATCACCCAGCTCTACGAGGGAACGCAGCAGATCCAGCGGCTCGTTGTCGCTCGTTCGCTGCTCGGTCGGTCCTGAACCGCAGGATGGACCGGACGCTGCAATCGGGCAGCGTGGCCCGCTAGCGGAGAGATCGTGCGGATCGTCGTACTTGTCAAGCCGGTGCCGGACACGACCGGCCAGGAACGTCTCGGTTCCGACCTGCGGGTCGACCGGGCCGGCGTTCCGGCCGTCGTCAACGCGAACGACGAATACGCCCTCGAGGCGGCCCTAAAGCTGGTCGAGGCGGCCGGTGAGGGCGAGGTGATCCTCCTCGCCATGGCCCCGGCGGCGGCCCCCGAGACACTCCGCAAGGCGCTTGCAATGGGCGCTCAGCGGGGAGTCCTGGTGACCGATCCGGCCCTCGCCGGTTCGGACATGCTGACCACGATCCGGGTGCTGGCCGGCGCGCTCAGGCGGCTCGAGTACGACCTGGTGATTGCCGGCGCCGACACCTCGGACGGCGGTGGTGGTGTCGTCGGGGCCGGGCTGGCCCTGGCGGTTGGGCTGCCCTACCTGTCGTATGCGGCGAAGATCGAACCGAGCGCTGACCGCGTGGTCGTCCATCGGATCAGCCCGGTTGGCTACGACGTGATCGAGTCGAGCCTGCCGGCACTCGTGGTGGCGACCCAGGCGCTCGGTGAGCCGCGTTATCCCTCGCTCAAGGGGATCATGGCCGCCCGCTCCAAGGAGATCGTGACCTGGTCGCTGGGCGATCTCGAACTGGGCGACCTGGCCGTCGGCGGGGCCGTCGCCACGACCGCGGTCGTCGAGGCGCACAAGCCACCCACCCGTGCCGCCACCCGGGTGATTCGCGAGCCGGCGGCTGTCGCGGCCAGGCAGGTCGTCGAGTTCCTCACTGACCGGCGGCTGATCTGATGGCCGGCGCGCTGTGGGTGATCGGCGAGGTCGTCGATGGGCACCTTGCCCGAATCGGGGGCGAGTTGGGCACGCTCGGCCGGGCACTGGCCGCCGAGGCCGGCCTCAATCTCGTCGGGATCGTCGTCGATCCGGCACCGGCGAGCGCTGCCGGCGAACTCGCCGCCTTCGTGCCCCGGGTGATCGCTCTCGAAGCCCCGCAGGTCGCCGACCGGGCCGCGGCCGCCGTGATCGCGGCGGCCCTGATCGAGCTTGTCCGGGTCGAGCCACCGGGTCACATCCTGCTCGGGGCAACTCCCGACGGACGGGACGTTGCCGGAATGCTCTCGGCTGCGCTCGGCTGGGGCGTGCTGGTCAACGCGATCGCGGTGACCTGGGCCGATGGCTCGCCCGTCGTCGAGATGAGCACGTTCGGTGGGCGGTTGCTGACCACCAGCCGGTTCAGCGGCGAGCACGGGATCATGACCGTGCGTCCGAACGCCGTCACGGCTGAACCCGCGGCCGGCAGCGGGACCGTGACGCCGGGCCTTGCCGGGCCGTCGAGCCTGCCCGAGGTTCGGGTCGTCAAGCGGGTAGCCGAGACAGCCGGGACGGCCTCGATCGAGGAGGCCCGGGTGATCGTGTCGGGAGGCCGCGGGGTGGCCGGCCCGGCCGGGTTCGCGACGGTCCAGGCCCTCGCCGATGCCCTCGGTGGAGCCGTCGGGGCGACCCGGGCGGCGGTCGATGCCGGCTGGATTCCCTATAGCCAGCAGATCGGCCAGACTGGCAAGATCGTCAAGCCGGCCTTGTACGTTGCCCTGGGAATCTCCGGCGCGATCCAGCACAAGGTTGGGATGCAGACCGCCGAAACGATCGTGGCAATCAACCGCGACCCCGATGCGCCCATCGCCGAGTTCGCCGACCTGTTCGTGGTCGGCGACCTGTTCGAGGTTGTCCCGGCGCTCCTGGCGGCGCTGGCCGACGCACGACCGCGGCCCGACTGAGGCACGCGAGCATGCCTGTCTGGCTCAACCTGGCCATCCCGATCGTGGCCTTCGTCGTGCTCGTCGTCGCCTTCGCCTTCGTCCTCCATCGGACCGGCCGGATTGTCGGGCTGACCCGCGACGGGGAGCGCTTCCGCCGCTCGGTCGAGGACCTCTCGGGTCGGATCGACACATCGCTGGGTGGGGTGATCGAGCGGATCGACGCCGTTCGGCGCAAGCAGGTCCCGCCCGATTCGATCGGTGAGAACCTGGCCGCCGCCCGGGATGCCGTCGAACGGTACCAGGCGGAGGCGGCCAAGCTGCACGGTCCGGTCCCGGCCGATGACGTCCGAGCCGCCTTGCTGGGCGAGCTCGAGCGCGCCGGTCGCTCGCTCGAGATGGTCGCCCACGGCTGCGATCTCCTGGCCACCGCCCGGAGCGGCTACCGCGAGCTCGAGGCCCAGACCGCCGTCAAACGGGGCTACCTCAACACGCTCCATGCCCGCGAGGCGATTGCCCGCCATGCGGCCGACCTGGCCTCCGGCCGGACGCTGCAACAGCGGCGATGGCTATCGAGCCGGCTGAACGACTGAGGTCGCCAAACCACCCCAGAACCCCCGTATCTGGTGGTATCGTAAGGCGGACACCACAAGCCGTTGTGTTGCACCAGCACGGAGCAGGATGCGCTGTCCCCAGTGCGGCGCCCGGGAGACCCGGGTCGTCGACTCTCGAGACCTTGATGACGCCGCCACGATTCGGCGACGCCGCGAATGCGCCTCATGCAGCGTGCGCTTCACGACCTACGAACGAACCGAAGCGGCCCGCCTGGTCGTCGTCAAGCGCGACGGCAGCCGCCAGGAATTCGATCGGGACAAGCTGGCCAGCGGCCTGCGCAAGTCCCTCACCCGGCGACCCGTGCCCGACGACGCGGCCGAACAGGCTGCCGATTCGATCGAGATCGAATTGCGGGCGGCCGGGGTGACGGAGGTGCCATCCCAGCGGATCGGGACGCTGGCCATGGAGCGGCTGCGCGGCCTCGACCAGATCGCCTACATCCGGTTCGCCAGCGTCTACCAGTCGTTCGAGGATCTCGAGGACCTGAAGCGCGAGGTGGACTCCCTGTACGCAACCCGCGGCGACGGCAGCCTGGCCCGATGAGCGTCCTCTCGGACCGCGACATTCGGGGCGCCCTCGAGGCCGGCGATATCCGGATCGACCCGTACGACCCGCGCGACCTGCAGCCTTCGTCGGTCGACCTGCACCTCGACCGCAGCTTCCGGGTCTTTCGCAACAATCGCTACGCCTACATCGACGTGCGCACGCCCCAGCCCGACCTGACGGAGCTGCTCCGGGTCGACGACGACGAGCCGTTCATCCTCCACCCCGGCGAATTCGTGCTGGGCCAGACCGTCGAGTGGGTCGAGCTGCCGATCGACCTGGTCGCCCGGCTCGAGGGCAAGAGCTCCCTCGGCCGGCAGGGCCTGCTGATCCACTCCACCGCGGGCTACGTCGATCCAGGCTGGAAGGGCAACCTGACCCTCGAGCTCTCGAACGTGGCCAACCTGCCGATCGCCCTCTACTACGGGATGCGGATCGGGCAGATCAGCTTCTTCCGGATGAGCTCGCCGGTCGACCGGCCCTACGGTTCGGCTGAGCTCGGCTCAAAATACCAGGGCCAGTCCGAGCCGACCGCGTCGGCCTTCCATCGCGATTTCGCCGAGGGGCGGCCACGCCAGCCCTGAACCGATGGCGATGAACGACGCGGTCGCCTGGTCGGCCGAGCTCGGCGCCGGGATCCGGGTGGCCCTCGTTCAGGCCGGCACGTTCTGGACCGACGCCGGTGCGATGTTCGGACCGGTGCCGCGGGTCCTGTGGGACCGGCTCGTGGCCGAGGAGATCACGACCGACCACCGCCTGGGCCAGGCCCTCAACTGCCTGTTGATCGAAACCCCGGCCGGCCGGGTCCTGGTCGAGACCGGGATCGGCGAACGGCTGAGCGACAAGACCCGCCAGATGCGGGCCTATTCGGGCGATCCGATCCTGCCGGCGTTGCGCACGGCCGGGTTTGATCCCGGCTCGGTCGATATCGTGGCGATGAGCCACCTCCACTTCGATCACGCCGGCGGGCTGCTCGACGCGGCCGGTGGGCGAGCCTTTCCACGGGCCGTGATCGTCGCTCAGCGGGCCGAGTGGGAGATCGCCCTGGGCACGAACAGCCGGCTCGTGGCGAGCTACGATCAACCCGAGCTGCGCCTCGTCAGGGACTGGGGAGCGGCCGGCTGGGCCGAAGGCGAGCGCGAGATCCTGCCCGGCGTCACGGTCGTTCCGACCGGCGGCCACTCGGCCGGCCACCAGGCGGTCGTCGTCCGCGGCCCGAAGCGGACCGTGGGCTTCCTGGGTGACCTGGCCATGCGCCCGTGGAGTGCCAACCCGCGCTGGATCACCGCGTTCGACGACTTCCCGCTCGATTCGGTCGAGGTCAAGGGCGAGCTGTTCCGGCGGGCGGTCGAGGCTGACTGGACGGTCGTGCTGAGCCACGAGGCACGGATGCCGGTGGGCAAGCTGGTGCCGGACCGGGACCGCTACCGGTTCGAGGGGCTGTAGGCGCGGTGGCGGCGCCCCGGGCGTTCAGCCTGGGGCGGGCGAAACCGGTGGCAGCCCAAGGAGCTTGGTCGCGCCGTCCACGGTGAGCGGTCCGTTGATCACGTCGGTGATGCGGCCGTCCGGCCCGATGAAGACCTGCGTCGGCAGGGCGTAGACCCGGTACAGGTCGAAGATGTCGGCGGAGGCATCGAACGCGATCTGGTAGTCGAGCCCGTAGCGGTCCGCGTAGGCGGCGACGTCGTCGACGGTCGTCTCCTGGACCGCGATGGCCACGATCGCGAGGCCCTGGTCGCGGTACCGCTCGTCCATCTCGCGCAGGACGGGGGTCTCCGCCTGGCACGGCGGGCACCAGGTCGCCCAGAAGTTGAGCCAGACCCGCTTGCCGCGCAGGTCGGCGAGGCGGACGGGGGTGCCCTCGAGGTCCCTCAGCTCGGAGGTCGTGCCGTCCGCCTTCCGCCAGGCCAGCTCCGGGGCGAGGTCGCCGCGCTGGAGGCCGACGCGCGCCGCTCCGACGAGGAAGGGCGTCGCGCCAGGGAGTGGGGTCGCGAGCCCGGAGCCGGGCGCGGACGCGATCGGCCGCGTCACCAGCACGAGGACGAGCGCGGCGACGACAACGACGCCCAGGGCGGTCGACAGCTGGCGCCCCGTGAACGGTCCGATGACGCCACGACGGGGCTCCTGCGGCTCCTCGAGCGGCTCCTCGAGGGGCTCCTCGAGCGCATCTTCCCGACGATCCGGCGGCGGCTCCTCGCGCCGATCCGGCGGCTGAGCCGGAGTTGCCGTCACAGGGTCGGGACGAACTGGAACCAGCGCGGCAGGTACACGAGCCAGTCGAACATCATCGCCACGCCGATCGCCACGACCAGCAGTCCGCCGACCAGCGACACCGCCCGTCCATGCCGGACGAGGAACCGGACGAGGCCGCGCGACCGGTCGTAGAACGCCGCGATGACGATGAACGGGATCCCGAGGCCCAGGGTGTAGCCGACGAGCAGG
>JBBRIM010000116.1:0-8698 GCA_038221095.1 Candidatus Limnocylindrales bacterium | reverse complement strand
CGCCACGAACGTCGCGAGGCAGGTCGGGATCGGCATCAAGAGACGGGCGAGCCCGCCTGGGAAGAGAGCGACCGGCTTGACGAGCCTCCGGGTGCCGGAAGGCGCAATCGCGATGCGGCGCCAGAGGTCCTGGGGGGAACTGACTCGCCACCCCTCTCGTGGCGGCCAGGAGCGAACTGCCTGGTTCAGCCGGGCTCCTTGTCTGACTTGGAGTCGCGCTGCCAGGCGACGTGTTTGCGCAGCCAGCCCACCGAGGCGAGGTGGTACGTCGCCGCCTCGCTGTAGCGCGGCAGAGCCAGGGCCTCCGCGGCGGTCATATCAGTTGCGATGCTGTCAGTCGTGATCGCGGTGACGTCATTGGCAAAGATCAAGACGTCATCGTTCGGCCCGCCGCCGATGTTCGTCCGGATGCCGTGGAAGATGTCCTCGGCGTCTGAGCCGAGGACCTCGCGCACGCTGCCGACCTTCGCCCCGTCGCTGGCGAGGACCGGCGTTCCATAGGCAATCGCCCGCCAGGCGATCGGCGATGAGTCCGTCATGGTCTACTCCAGTGGGGTCTTTGGGTACTTACTTACGCGTCATTTGAAGCACCGACAGGATGTTACCGGCCGGATCCGTGAACCAGGCGACCATTGGGCCGCGAGGGTCGCGTGCGATGCCCTTCTCATCGGCTTCCAGCCCGGGGTAGCGCTCCATCTCGATCCCGGCGGCGATCAGCTGGTCGACGGCGGCGTCGATGTTGGTCACTGGGAAATTCAGGATGGTGTAGGTGGCCGGCACGAAATCGGGTTTCGAGTAGATGAGCACGGTGCTCCCACCCGCGAGGTGCAGCTCGAGCCCGCCTTCGACGGCGTCCTGGATGCTGAGTCCGAGCTTCCCCTCATAGAAGGCCTTTGCAGCACCGAGGTCCGGCACCGCGAACCCGGAGAATGCCTTGCTGTCCTTGAACATCACGCGATCACTCCTCGATTCATTGTTCTTCCGGTTGAACTCCGTGAGGCGGGCGCGACAACAGTCGGCTCACGAGCAGCCCGCGATCATGCGCTCGAGTCTATCGCCACTCGGGGGCCGGGTCAGCCGGCCGGCACCGCGCCGAGCTGCTGCATCAGGCCCATGAGCTGGATGGCGACGCTGCTGCCGCTCGCCGGCACGCCCATGAAGGGGCCATCGTTGGTCCCGGTGAGCCGGAGCCGCGCCACGACCTCGAAGTCGTCGGCCAGGAGGTCGCCGAGTCCATCGATATCGTGGCGCTGAGAAGGTCGAACAAGCGTCGCATCGTGGCGCCATGATCCATCGGGGGCTTCTCCTTCGAACTGGCCTGGGGCGGCGGGTGTACGCGACGCCACGACCACAGAAGTGGGGGCTTTCGGCGGGGCGGTAACGCTCGTGGCCTGCGCAGGCTTTGGGGCGAGTCGCGCTCGATCATTGGTGGCGCGGCGATGGCTCTCGCGTTGATCGCCGAGCCGGCCGCCTGGTGGGTCTACACCGGGCTCGTCAAGGGACCAATGACCCTCTGGTTCGTTGAGATCGCCCTCGGCATAGGCCTCCTCGCCTGGTCCACGACTGTGTCAAAGCGAGCCCGGGCGACGGCCGGCAACGGCGGCTAAAGCCAGCAGAACCACCGTCGCACAGGCTCCCCCAGCCCGAAGGACGCCACGACGACCGTGCATCCTCACGGAACAGGTCCGCCGATCTGTGCGCCGAGCGTTCCGTCTGGGTTGACCCACTGGGTCGTGGTCAGGCCCTTGCCGACGGAGGGATCGGCCTTGGGCAGTCTGATGGTCAGGGTGACCCGCCAGAGCTGGAGCGGCGTCGCCTCGACCTCGCTCGTGCAGGTCGCGATCTGGGGTTTGGCGAGCGGCGGGCCATCCGGCAGGGTGGAGATCAGCATGTGCCCGGTTCCAGGATGGGTCGGGAAGCAGCCCCAGATCGAGGACTGCTTGACGAGCACAGCGAGGGCCTTGGCCAGCGCCGCCTCGGCAGCGGCCGTTCCGCTCGGCAGCGGGACGACGGGCGGGTCGTAGTGGATGCTCCCGATGAGGGCATCGAGTTGGCTCCGCATCTGGGTCAGGCCAGGACCTCGCATTCGGGCTGAGATCATGTAGAAGTTGCCGACCGACTGGGGGTGCGAGATGGTCCAAGCGAGCGAGAGATCGGCCTCGGTGGTGGTCGCATCCGTGTTGGGCTCGACATACGCAGGCAACCCACCAACGGTGAGCGGGGTCGCGTCCTTCGGTCGCATCGTGATGTCGAACCCGGGTGATCCACCCGCCGACACGCTGACGACGATCGAACTCGGCACGAGCTGATACCGATCGGCGCACGCGATCTCGGTGAAGCTCGGGGTCACGGTGGTGGCGCAGGGCGTCGGGATGTCGACTGTGGCGAGGTCGGCGATGAGGTGCGAGAAGCTCGAGTCGACCGATGGATGGGTCATCCGCCACGTCGCTGGGTAGTTGAAGACGAGGCCGCTGTCGTGGAACGTCGCCAGGCCCGAAGGAGCGGGCGGGTCCGGGTGGGCGAGCGGCCCGGTCCCCACGCACGCGGCCACGAGCAGCAGCAGGACTGCGAGCATGGCCAGGGCACCGGGGAGCGTGTCGCGATATCGGTTGAATCCGGCGAACGCATATCTCATCGTGCCTAGGACGCCTCCCATGATCGGTATGTTCCGCCTAATCCCGATTGATCGGAGCCCGCCCGATCGGTTAGTCCTCGATGGCGGGCACATCCGAGGGCTGCCGGACGCGCGGGAGCGGCGACCGCACCAGCAGCAGGATCGAGATCGCCATGCCGGCCCAGCCGATGGCGATCCCGCCGCGGACTCCGATCCAGCCGGCGACCCCGGCAGCCATCAGGGCGCCGATCGGGTAGGCAATCCCGTGCGAGAAGACCTCGAGAGTGGCGTTGACCCGGCCGAGGATTCGGTCCGGTATGACGCCCTGGATCAGCGACAGCTCGGCCACGCCCTCGATCGTCTGGAGACCGTCACCGATCAGCTGGGGCAGGAACACCATCAGCGTCGCGAGCACCAGCGGCCCGCCTGCCAGTGGCGTCAGCACGCCCACGATCGACGCACCCGTCGCTGTCCAGATGAGGGCCGGGCCGAACCCGAGCCGGTTGATGACCCGTGAGGCGAAGAATGAGCCGACCAGGGAGCCAACGCCACCGGCCGAGATGACCACGCCGAGCAGGAACGGGTTGAGCTGCAGGTCCCGGATGAGATAGATCGTGTAGAGCACGCCGTAGAACGAGCCGGCGACGTGGGCGATGATCGAGCGCAGGGCCAGCGGCACGAGAATCGGGTGTCGGCGGACAAGTTGCAGGCCCTCCACGATCTCGTGGCGTATCGGCGTGGGCGAGGTTCTAGCCGGGCGTGGCGGCTCGGGGCTGCGGATCAGGGCCAGCGAGATCGCCGAGACGCCAAAGGAGATGGCGTCGACAAGGATCGCGAGTGGCGCCCCGATCACCTGGACGAGGCCGCCCCCCAGGCCTGGGCCACCGATCTCGGCGAGTGATGCGCTGGTGGCCAGTTTGCTGTTGCCCTCCACGACGCGATCGACCCCGATGAGTGACGGGACGTAGGCCGGATAGGCGGCATCGAAGAGCGCCCCGAAGCAGCCCTCGAGGAATACGACGAGGTAGAGCTGCTCGATCCGGAGTGCCCCCGCGAGGTAGGCTGCCGGGATCGAGAACAGCAGAACGGCCCGGATCGCGTCGGCCGAGATCAGCAGCGGCCGGCGCCGCAGTCGGTCGACCCACGCGCCGGCAAAGAAGCCGACGAGGAGCACCGCGAGGCTGCCCGAGACGACAAGCAGCGCCATCTCCAACGGGCCCGCTCCCAGGACGAGCAATGCGACGAGCGGGACCGCCGTCCGGGTCACCACGGAACCGAGCTCGGACACGGTCTGGCCGGCCCACAGCTTCATGAAGTCGGCGTGTCGCCAGAGCGACGCGGTCAGCACAGTGGAAGAGCGTACTGGAACGTCGGAGCGACGCTGGGCACCGCCAGCGCGACGTGGCATGATCCGGCAGGTGATCAGCAGACCCGCCACGGCGCAGCACCTGCACGACCTCGCATTGCTTCGCCGCGTCCGCGACCGGATCGACCGGGAGTACGCCCAGCCACTGGATGTCGAGGCGCTCGCCCGCGGTGCGCACATGTCTGCCGGGCACCTCAGCCGCGAGTTCCGGCTCGCTTACGGCGAGTCGCCGTACGCCTATCTGATGACGCGGCGAATCGAGCGCGCGATGGCGCTCCTGCGGCGGGGCGACCTCAGCGTCACCGAGGTCTGCTTCGAGGTCGGCTGCTCGTCGCTGGGCACCTTCAGCACGCGCTTCACCGAGCTCGTCGGTATGCCACCCAGCACCTACCGACGCCAGGCGGCGCGCGCGACGGTGGGGATGCCGTCGTGCGTCGCGAAACAGGTGACCAGACCGATCAGGAATCGAGAAGCGCCGATCGCAGACCCGCACCTAGTGTTACCGCAGCATCCCACCGCACCGAAGGCACCAGGAGATACGGATCATGGACCTCACCATTCACCAGACCTTCCTCCCGCATGACGACCCGGACGCATCCCTCGCCTTCTATCGCGACACCCTCGGGTTCGAGGTCCGCAACGACGTCCGCTACGGCGGGATGAGCTGGATCACGGTCGGCCCCGCCACCCAGCCCGACACCGCGATCGTCCTGCAGCCGCCCTCCGCGGACCCCGCCGTCACCAACGACGAGCGCCGCACGATCGCCGAGATGATGGCCAAAGGCAGTTACGCCCGCGTCATCCTGGCCACCGCCGACCTCGACGGCACCTTCGAGCGCCTGCAGGCCAGCGGCGCGGAGGTCGTCCAGGAGCCAGCCTTGCAGCCGTATGGGATTCGCGACTGCGCCTTCCGCGATCCCGCGGGCAACCTGGTCCGCATCAACGAGCTGCGCTGAGCCGTCCGGCGATCGCAGCCATGCCCGCACCGACGACACCGTGACCAACCGTGATCTGATCCGCGTGCAGGGCGCGCGCGAGAACAACCTCAAGGACATCAGCGTCGAGATCCCGAAGCGCCGGCTGACGGTGTTCACCGGCGTGTCCGGCTCGGGCAAGAGCTCGCTGGTGTTCGACACGATCGCGGCGGAGTCGCAGCGCCTGATCAACGAGACCTACAGTGCCTTCGTGCAGGGCTTCATGCCCACGCTGGCGCGGCCGGAAGTCGATCTCCTCGAGGGGCTGACGACGGCGATCATCGTCGGCCAGGAGCGGATGGGCGCCAACTCGCGTTCCACCGTTGGCACGGCCACCGACGCCAACGCGATCCTGCGGATCGTCTTCAGCCGGCTGGGCCAGCCGCACATCGGATCGGCCCAGGCGTTCGCGTTCAACGTCCCCTCCGTGCACGCGGCTGGGGCGATCACCGTCGAGCGCGGCGATCGCAAGACGGTGAGGAAGACGTACACCGTCACCGGCGGCATGTGCCCGCGCTGCGAGGGCATGGGCAGCGTGACCGACTTCGACCTGTCACAACTCTTCGACGCGAGCAAGTCGATCAACGAGGGCGCGATCACCGTCCCAGGCTTCAGCGTCGACGGCTGGTACGGTCGCATTTTCGGCGGTTCCGGCTTCCTCGACCCCAACAAGCCGATCCGTGACTACACCAGGACCGAGCTCCACGACCTCCTCTACAAGGAGCCGACCAGGATCAAGGTCGAGGGCGTCAACCTGACCTACGAAGGCCTGATTCTGCGGATGCAGAAGTCGTTCCTGGCCAAGGACATCGATTCGCTGCAGCCGCACATCCGCGCGTTCGTCGACCGGGCGGTGACCTTCACAGCCTGCCCTGCCTGCGGCGGCACGCGGCTCAGCGAGGCCGCCCGCTCGTCGCGGATCCGGGGCATCAACATCGCGGACGCCTGCGCGCTGCAGATCAGCGACCTGGCTGAATGGATCCGCGGCCTCGACGAGCCCTCCGTTGCGCCGCTCCTCGCCGCGCTGCAGCAGGCTCTTGACTCGTTCGTGGAGATCGGGCTGGGCTACCTCTCGCTCGATCGCACCTCGAGCACGCTGTCGGGTGGCGAGGCCCAGCGCACCAAGATGATCCGCCACCTCGGTTCCTCGCTCACCGACGTCACGTACGTCTTCGATGAGCCCACGATCGGCCTGCACCCCCACGACATTGCTCGGATGAACGACCTCCTCCTGCAGCTGCGGGACAAGGGCAACACGGTGCTCGTCGTCGAGCACAAGCCCGAAACGATTTCGATCGCCGACCACGTGGTCGACCTCGGCCCCGGCGCCGGTACGGCGGGCGGCAGCGTCTGCTTCGAAGGCACCGTCGAGGAGCTGCGGGCCAGCGACACCCTCACTGGGCGCCATCTCGACGACCGGGCCGTTCTCAAGGGGACGCTGCGCACGCCGACCGGCACGCTGGAGATCCGGGGCGCAAGCGCGCACAACCTGCGCGACGTGGACGTGGACATCCCGCTCGGCGTCCTGGTCGTCGTGACCGGCGTCGCCGGGTCGGGCAAGAGCTCCCTGATCCACGGCTCGGTATCGGGGCGCGACGGAGTCGTGTCTGTCGACCAGACCCCGATCCGCGGCTCGCGCCGGAGCAACCCGGCGACGTACACCGGTCTGCTCGACCCGATCCGGAGCGCGTTCGCGAAGGCCAACGGCGTGAAGCCGGCGCTGTTCAGCGCCAACTCCGAGGGCGCCTGCCCCAACTGCAATGGCGCCGGCGTCATCTACACCGACCTGGCGATGATGGCCGACGTCGCCACGACCTGCGAAGTGTGCGAGGGCAAGCGGTTCGAGCCATCGGTGCTGGACTACCACCTCGGCGGCCGAGACATCAGCGAGGTGCTCGCGATGCCCGTGACCGAGGCGCAGGAGTTCTTCGGCGCCGGCGAGGCGCGCACGCCGGCCGCGCACGCCATCCTCGGCCGGCTCGCCGACGTCGGGCTCGGCTACCTCAGCCTCGGCCAGCCGCTCACCACGCTGTCCGGCGGCGAGCGGCAGCGACTGATCCTGGCCACCCGTATGGCCGAGAAGGGCGGCGTCTATGTACTCGACGAGCCGACCAGCGGCCTCCACCTCGCCGACGTCGAGCAACTGCTGGGCCTGCTCGACCGCCTCGTCGAATCCGGCAAGTCGGTCCTCGTCATCGCCCACCACCAGGCGGTCATGGCCCATGCCGACTGGATCATCGACCTCGGCCCGGGCGCCGGCCACGACGGCGGCATGATCGTCTTCGAGGGCACCCCCGCCGATCTCGTCGCCTCTCGCGCCACCCTCACCGGCGAGCACCTCGCAGCCTACGTCGGCGGTTCGGTCCCATGATGGCTGGCGGGTGGAGGCTCATGGGCAAGCACTCCACCCGCCCCGCCAGGGCTAGCCGCACCCCACAGGGGGTTGGGGCGCGGCACCGGGCGGCAGGGGGACCGTAGGGTCCGATCCACGCGCTGGCCGCCGTTGAGAACCGTACCGCCGGTGGGTGAACGGCACGTGACCGATCTGGAGACGCCGGATGTCGCAGCGACGAACGCTTCGTCCCTGTGGCGGTCAGCGGCTGGGCCAGAGCCGTCCGGCGATCTCCGCCCACAGGTCGTGGAAGGCGAGGGCGGCGGTGGTCTTCGGGGCGAAGGCGGCGACGGGCGCTCTCTCGACGCCCATGCGCTCGACGGCGCTGGCTGCGGGGATGGCGGTGGAGAGGAACATCGGCCAGGCCGCGGGCAGCTGCTCGAGCTGCTCCCGATGCAGCCGCTTGCGTCGATCGACCATGGCGAAGTGCGGGAGGACCTCAGGAGCAGAGGGCTGGTCGTCGAGGAAGGCAACGAGCTGGCCGAGTGTCCGGGCGGAGAGGGTGGTCGGGATCACGGGGACGAGAAGGGCGTCGGCCGATCCGAACACGCTCTCGCTGGCCAGCGAGATGCTGGGCGGGCAGTCGAGGAACGCCACGTCGTACTGGTCGGCCAACGGAGCGAGGAGCGACGCCAGCCGGCGGGTGGGACGTTTGGTGTTGTCGAGGTGCAGGTCGAGGTGGCGCAGGGAGAAGTGGGCCGGTACCAGGTGCAGGGATTCGATGTCGGTGCCCCGCAAGTGGGGGGCGAGCTCACCCTTGGCGCCCACCAGGCGCTCGGTACCGCCCTTCAGCCTCGGCTTGGTGCGGAAGTAGAAGCTGGCGGCCCCTTGGGGGTCCAGGTCCCACACCAGGACGCGGGCACCGCCCCGGGACGCCTCGTAGGCCAGGTTCACGGCCGACGCCGTCTTCCCCACCCCTCCCTTGATGCTGTAGGTGGCCAGGACCTTCACCGCGCCCCTCCCGGATCGACCCTCATCGTCGCCCACCGGCCGAGCGCAGCACCGTCTCGAAGCTGCGCCGAGTGGCCTTGGTGTCGTAGGACGCGAAACGGGCGGCGAAGTCTTCACGAGCTTCGCGGCGGCGGCGTTCGAGCTGCTCGGTGAGCTGTCCGATGGCGACGAGCGTTGCCGGATCGACTGGACCGAGTTCCTCTAGCTGCTCGGGGATGAGGCGCAGCTCGCTCACGTGCACCTCGGCGTCCTGGTGCTCCCCGAGGTTGTCCTGCAACACCTTGAGGTGTTGCACGAACGCCTTCCGGGGAGCCGATGGGTAGAGGCTGCCGAAGCACTCCACCAGGTACCTCAGCTTCTTGGCGTCCTTGCGCAGCTCGTGGAGATCCTCAGCCGGGCTG
>JBBRIM010000115.1:0-8772 GCA_038221095.1 Candidatus Limnocylindrales bacterium | reverse complement strand
GCGGCGAAGGCTTCGGCCCGCCGGATGTCGGCCGGGCGAGCACCCTCCGTCCGGGCGAACTCGGCCCGCGTCAGCCGTGCCGGAGCGGGCCGCCCGTCGATCGGAACCCGGGCCCGCAGGACGATCGTGACCTCGATTTCCTCATCTGGGTCGGCGGGCCCGACCAGCCGTGCGCCGGGCACGACCTGGCGCTCACTACCGGCCAGCACGACGAACGGCTTGTCCATGCCCGGACACTCCTACCGCGACGCTCCCCCGTCAACCCCAGCCCCGCTATCGTTGCGTACGCCACCGGCGGGCGAGGGGTTCCGGCCCGGGGCGCAAGACAGCTCGGGAGGCGCCAGGCGTGCGTTCAATCCAACCACTCGACGGCACGCTGCGATCGTGGCTTCGGCTTGAGGGACTGGCCGCGCTGGTCGCCGGAACGATCCTATTCGGCCGGCTCAACGGTGATTGGCTGTGGCTCGTGCCCGGCTTCCTCCTGGTCGATATCTCGATGGTCGGCTACCTGCGCGGCCCGCGGGCCGGGGCGTTCCTCTACAACCTCGCCCACCAGTGGGCTGCCGGACTGGCCGTCCTGGGAGCCGGGCTCGCCCTCAACCTGCCGCTCATCGCCCTTGCCGGTGCCGTTCTCATCGCCCACGTCGGGATGGACCGGGTCCTTGGCTATGGGCTGAAACTGCCGACGGACTTCCGTGACACCCACCTCGGCCGAATTGGCCGTGATCCAGGCGGTCGATCCAGCTGAGGCAGCCGATGAGCACGAGTCCGGTCCCGATCGACACGGACACCTCGGCTGGCCCGCCGGCTGGTGGACCGGCTGTCCAGGCGATCGGCCTGGTCAAGACATTCGGACCGATCCGCGCCGTCGACGACGTGAGTTTCGCTCTTGACCCGGGCCGCATCTACGGCCTGCTCGGCCCGAACGGCTCCGGCAAGACGACCCTGATCCGGTTGCTGATGGGGATGGCCCGGGCCAGCGCAGGCCGGGCCGAAGTCCTCGGGGTCGCGATGCCGTCCCGGCCCAACCTCAGCCGGATCGGCTACATGACCCAGAGCGACGGGATCTACAGCGCGCTCACCGTCGCCGAAAACACGGCATTCTTCGCCGCTGCCTACGGAGTCCGCGATGGCAGCGCGGTGGCCGACGCGCTGGCGATTGTCGATCTCGGGGATCGGCGCGATTCACCGGCCGGGACACTGTCCGGCGGCCTGCGCCGGCGCCTGTCGCTGGCCTGCGCTCTCGTCCATCGGCCCGCGGTGCTCTTCCTCGACGAGCCGACCGTTGGCGTGGATCCCCTGCTGCGGATGCAGTTCTGGGCGCACTTCCGGGCCCTTGCGCAGGCCGGGACCACGATCGTCGTATCGAGCCACGTGATGGACGAAGCCGACCGCTGCGACGAGCTGCTGTTCGTTCGATCAGGCAAGGTGATTGCCCGGGGCAACGGGCAGGAGCTCCGGCTGCGAGCGGGAACCGACGATCTCGAGCAGGCGTTCCTGCAGTTCGGCGGCGATGTGGCGGTGACCCGGTGAGCCTCCGCCGCGTCGTGGCCCTGTTCCGTCGGGTCGTCCTGGAGATCCGCCGGGATCGCCCCTCGCTCGCGCTGCTATTCGTCGCTCCGATCCTGATCACCGGGCTGGTGGCGTTCATCCTCCGGGAAGGCCAGACGCCAACGGTCCAGGTCGCGATCGTCAACGAGGCCGGCCCGCCCGGCGCGCCGCTCGTCGCCATCCTGACGAGGTCGCTCGAGGAGCAGGGCGCCAGCGTCTCCAGCGCCGTCAATGAGCCGTCGGCGCGCCAGATGATCAGTGCCGGAACGGCCACGATCGCGATCGTCCTGCCGGCCAACCTCGGGACGGGTGCCGGCCCGACGATCACCCTCGTCACCAACGGACTCGATCCGTCGAGTGACGCCGGGCAACTCGGCTTCCTGCAGAAGATGGTGCTGGGTGTGATCGCGTCGGCGGGCGGCACGCACCTGCCGACGATCGTCCATGCAACGCTCTACGGCTCCCCCACCGTCGATCCCGTGGCCACCTTCGCGCCCGCCATCCTCGGCTTCTTCGCCTACTTCTTCGTGTACATCCTCACCGGCGTCAGCTTCCTGCGCGAGCGAACCGGAGGAACCCTCGAGCGGCTGATGGCCACACCGGTCGCGCGCGGCGAGATCGTGCTGGGGTACACGCTCGGTTTCGGCCTGTTCGCCACCATCCAGGTCGGGGTGCTCATGCTGTGGGCCCTCGGCGCCCTCCACGTCCCGGCCATCGGACCCTTGGCCGGGTTCACGATCGGCCTCGGGATCACGGTCGCGGGCAGTCCGCTCATCGCCTTCCTCGTCGTCGTGCTCCTTGCCGTGGGGGCGGTCAGCCTCGGGATCTTCCTGTCGACCTTCGCCCGGACCGAGCTCCAGATCATCCAGTTCATCCCGATCGTGCTGGCTCCCCAGTTCCTTCTGTCGGGTGTCCTGTTTCCGGTGAGCGGCCTGCCGGCAGTCCTTCAGCCCCTCGTCCACGTGATGCCCCTGGCCTACGCCGTCGACGGCCTGCGCCAGGTGTTCGTCCGAGGCGCCGACCTGGGTGTAGGTGCGCTCCAGGCGGACGTCGCGATCCTGGCCCTCATCGCGGTCTTCTTCGGCGGGATCGCCACGCTCACGATCCGGCGCGAGGTGGCCTGAGCAGGATTCGGCCACGTCGGCAAGTGGGTGTTGACTCCGGGCCGCCGGTGGTGGTCAGGGCGCCGGAGTGAGCGATTTGAGGAGTTCCGGGCTCACCAGCGGAGACGGCGATCCGAACAGGTGGCGCAACAGGAAGTACTCGGGCAGCGGGCGATCGTCGGTGACCAGCGGACCATCCCCGGCGAACGTGGCCACCTGGTCCCCCTGGAGCCAGATGATCGATGAAATCTCGGTGGCCCAACCGGCCAGGTCATGCCGGGGTGAGTCGAACGCCGAGGACAGGTCCTGGACGATGTTCGGGCGCGACAGGACGGACTGGATCGTCGCCGGATCGAAGGTCATCGGTGCGTCGGAGCCGAGCAGATAGAGCCCATTGCGGCCCGGTCCAAACGCGATGATGAGGTGCCGAAAGACCGATCCATAGGTCCGCAGATGGGCCTTGAACTCGTCGAGGGTCTGCCCGAACGGGATCCATTGCATCATCACCCCGCCCGGGTTCAGACGAGCCCGGGCAGCCTGGTAGAACTCGAGCGACGAGATGACCGACACGCCGGCCGTTTCGATTGGTGGCGGCGGGTCGACCACGATGATGTCGTACGTCTGATTGGTGAGTTCGACGTGATTGCGGCCGTCGGCGATCACGATCGTGCCCTTGGGATTGGCCAGGAACTCAGGCGCATCAGGGTAGAAGAAACCGAACATGGCCGGCACGGACGGCACAAGCTCCACGCCGGTTGCCGCCAGTCCGGCGTTGAGCGCCGCGCGCCAGGCCGAGCCCATGCCGAAGGCAACGGTGAGATCGGTGGAGGAATTGGGCCGCAGGATCAGCGGCAGGACCGGCATCAACTTGGTGTCGACGGTCAGCAGGGTCACCGAGGTGCCGGTCACAAAGAGTTCCGGATAGCCGCTGATCGAGGCCGCCTGGACCGAGGCGATGTCATCCTCGGCCGATCGCCAGAGCGTCCCGTTGGTAGCGCGGATCCGCGCGACCGTCGGGTCGATGAAGGACCCGCCGCCTGCCATCGTCAGGACCAGGATCACGGCGGTCACGATGCCTGCGCCACCCGTGGTCAATCTCGGGAACCGCTCCGGGATCCCAACGCCAAAGGCCAGCCAGATCGCCATTCCGGCATTGACCAGGGCGATCAGGCCCAGGGCCACCGGCGAGCCAACGAGCGGGATCACGACGAATGGGACGAGAAACGTCCCGGAGATCGCGCCGAGCGTGTTCGCCGACAAGAGCAACCCGGCGTTCGACCCGACATGGCCGTTTGGATCGGCGATCAGGGCAGACGCGGCGGGGAACGTAAGGCCCATGATGAACGTGGCGGGCAGGACGACCAATGCCGCCGGGATCGCGAAATTGGTGAACAGGCCCGCGAAATTGGTCGTCAGCGGGAGGATCCCGGACCCGGCTCCGGACCCGGCTCCGCGACCGATCACCCCGATCATGCCGACCGAGACCAGCACGGCGATGACAACCTGGCCGAGAGCCAACAGGTTGATCGTCCGAATCCGGGCACGGTAGACGTTGAAGACAAGTGCGCCCAGGGCGAGACCGGTCAGGAAGATCGCCAGGATGGTCGTGAACACGTAGGTTGAGTCGCCCGTGCCGGATGCGAGAAGACGGGTCCACAGGACCTGGTAGCCGAGCGAGGTCAGGCCCGACACAAAGGCGATCGCCAGGGCTAGCCGGAACCGCGGCGGGGGGGCGGCGGCAGGGACCTCCGGCTGCGATCGAGCTGAGACCGTCCGCTCGTCGGCCATGCCCGGTGCCTGGCGTGCTGAGCGGTCCAGGATCAAAGCGGAGAGCCCGGCGATTGCCGAGCAGGCGGCGCCGACCAGGAGCGTGCCGGTCAGGCCCAGCAGCTCGATCAGGACGAACCCGGCGGCAACGGTTCCGATGATCGCCCCGACGGTATTGGCGGCATACAGCCGGCCAAACGAGGAACTGAGGTTCGCGGGGTCGCGCGATAGGTGGCGGGTCAGCGTCGGCAGGGTGGCGCCCATCAGGATCGTCGCCGGCCCCAGGGCCAGCAGAGACAGGCCGAAGCGGATCAGGCCAAGCACGGTGGGCTGGGTTTCGAGCGCGCTGAAAGCGCCTGCGTAGACGTTGTGGAGCAGGCGGAACGTGATCGGCGTTAACAGCACGATCACGACGAGGATCAGTTCGAGCAGGCCGTACATCCGGAGCGGCCGCCGAGCCCGGTCGGCAATCCGGCCACCCACGAGGCTGCCGATGGCGATGCCGCCGAAGAAGCCGGTCAGGATCGCCGACACGGCCTGGGTCGTGTTGCCGAAGACGAGGACCAACTGGCGAGCCCAGACCACCTCGTACACCAGCCCTGCCGCGCCTGACAGGATGAAGATGGCTAGAACAGGCCAGCGGCGACTCACCCAGATGACCTCGATCCACTCGGGAAAGTTGGCTCCGGCGGTAGGACTCGAACCTACGACCAAGCGGTTAACAGCCGCCCGCTCTACCACTGAGCTACGCCGGAGCGAGGACCGCCGAGGGCGGTCGTTGGGGCCGGGCAGAACGCCGGACCACGCCGGGCGAAGAATAGCATGGGCCGGTCTCGGTTCCGCTGGCATACTCCGGGCATGAGCCTGATCAGTCCCGAGGAGCTGGGCGCACGGCTGGGCGAGCCGAATCTCCGAATCGTCGATGTGCGCTGGTACCTCGGCAAGCCCGGCGAGGGTCGGGCTGCCTACGACGCCGGCCACCTGCCCGGCGCGATCCATCTCGATCTCGACGCTGATCTTGCCGCGCCGAGCGGGCCGGGCCGTCATCCCCTGCCCGAGCCGGACGCATTCGCCGAGCGGCTGGGCCAGGCCGGGATCGGCTCGGCCGATTTCGTCGTCGCCTATGACGATGTCGGGGGATGGGTCGCCGCCCGGCTGTGGTGGATGCTCGACAACCTGGGCCATGGCGCCGAGGCCGTGCTCGACGGCGGCCTCGCAGCCTGGACCGAGCTGGGATTGCCGGTCTCCACGGCCGCGACCGCTCTGCCGGCCGTGCCGGTCTTGCCGCGGGCACGCCTCGTCCTGGCCGATCGCTGGTCACACATCGTGGATCGGGACCAGCTGCGGGCTGAGCTGGCCGGACCAGGCCGGCCGACCATTCTGGACGCCAGGGCCGGCCCACGCTACCGGGGCGAGACCGAGCCAATCGACCCAGTCGCCGGCCACATTCCAACGGCCCTGAATGCCCCGACGGCGGGCAACCTCGGCGCCGACGGCCGGTTCCTCTCCCCCGCCCTGTTGCGAGAGCGATATCGCCAACTGGGCGCCGGCGCGGGTGAGGTGGTCACCTCGTGCGGGAGTGGCGTTTCGGCCTGTCACATCTCCCTGGCGATGCGGCTCGCCGGCCTGCCCGACCCGATCCTCTACCCCGGCTCGTGGAGTGACTGGAGTACCGCCGGCTTCCCGGGCGCGACCGGCCCCGACCCTGGTTTGCCGCCGGACTGACGGCTGGGCGGAGCCGCGGCCAGCGTGGTGCGTGCTGTTACCCCATGCTGGACCGAGCGAGCCGCCATGCCATTGAGCGCGACGAGCGATGCCTGGTCTGCCTGCATCAGATGAATGACCGCGACCGGCTGCTCCGCCGACCACGTGACTAGGCTGCATTCCGTGCAGGACAACGACGGATCGGGTCGACTACCTGTCGATATCCTGCATCCGATGCCGAACGACGACTTCGATCGGACCGACGTCGTCGCGGTCATTCATCTGATCCAGGTCGGCCCGCCACCGGCCGCGGGCGGAACGACCACTCGTCGACCCTGCCGGAGTGGCGACTCTCTTCGGCGGGACGCCACCGACCGGGCCAGCTGGAATGCACGTAGGCGATCCCGTCGATGGGTCGATCGCAAAGCCCGCTCCGGTTCAGGCCCGGTTCTGGCCCGGTTCTGGCGGCCGCCTCGGTTCTGGCGGCCGCCTCGGCCGACGCAATCGGCAGTGAAGCGGGGCAGCGGATGATTGCACCCATGCCTGCGTTGGAACGGATCATCGATCGCGGCACACGTCGTGGAGCCGCGATGGTCAGCGACCTGGGGCGGGAGCTCCACCAGGCTCGCATCCAACACGGATTGAGCCAGGAGATTGTCGGTCGAGCGGCGGGCATGTCCGACACCGAGGTCGGCCGGATCGAGCGCGGCCTGATCCGACACGTGTCCGTGGTCAACCTGTCGCGGCTCCTTGGTGTGGTCGGCCTCGAGGTCTCGGTGCGGGCGTTCCCGACGGGCTCGCCCCTCCGGGACCAGCCCCAACTTGCCCTGCTCGGGCGCCTCCGCGCGACGATCGCGTCCGAAATCGGCTGGCGCACTGAGGTTCCGGTTGGGAATTCAGGCGATCTGCGCGCCTGGGACGCAGTCATCCAGCTCCGGCACGAACGGTTCGGAGTCGAAGCCGAAACTCGACTAACGGACTTCCAGGCGACGGACCGCAGGATCGCGCTGAAATGCCGGGACAGCAGCATCCCGCACGCGATCCTGTTGCTCGCAGGCACGCGGACCAATCGAGCGGTCCTGCGCACCTACCGGGACGCGATCGCTGTCTCGTTTCCCGTGCCAGGTCGCGAAGCACTGCAAGCTCTGCGCGACGGAAGGCTGCCCGCTGGAAGCTCGATCATCCTGCTCTGATCAGCAGCCAGGCGAACGACCGCCCCGCCTGCATCAGGTGAATGACCGCGACGTGTCGGCCTGCCGATCACGTCGCGACGCTGCATCTGATGAAGAGGAACTACGGAACCGATCGACGACTCGTCGGCTTCCTGCATCCCATGCCGAACAACGACGAGGAGCAGGTACGCCTCGTCGCATTCATTCATCTCGTGCAGCCCCGGCCGATGGCGGCCCGGTCCAGCCCGCCCCCGAGCCCGGGGCTACTCCAGGTAGTCCTTGAGCTTGCGGCTGCGGGAGGGGTGACGGAGCTTGCGCAGTGCCTTGGCCTCGATCTGGCGGATCCGCTCGCGGGTGACGTTGAACTCCTTGCCGACTTCCTCGAGCGTGCGGGCGCGACCGTCCTCGAGACCGAAACGGAGCTGGAGGACGCGTCGCTCGCGACCGGTCAGCGAGTCGAGGACTGCCTCGACCTGCTCCTTGAGGAGCTGGTGTGAGGCTGCCTCGGCCGGGGCCAGAGCGCCCCGATCCTCGATGAAGTCGCCCAGGTGGGAGTCCTCTTCCTCGCCGATCGGCGTCTCGAGCGAGACCGGCTCCTGGCTGACCTTGATGATCTCACGGACCTTGTCCGGGGTAACGACCACTTCCTGGCCCTTGGACATCGCCTCGGCGATCTCCTCGACCGTCGGCTCGCGGCCGAGCTCCTGGAGCAGGTTGCGTGAGACCCGGATCAGCCGGTTGATCGTCTCCACCATGTGGACCGGGATCCGGATCGTGCGGGCCTGGTCGGCAATCGCCCGGGTGATCGCCTGGCGGATCCACCACGTGGCGTAGGTGGAGAACTTGTAGCCCTTCTCGTAGTCGAACTTCTCGACGGCCCGGATCAGGCCGATGTTGCCCTCCTGGATCAGGTCCAGGAAGCTCATCCCACGGCCGATGTACTTCTTGGCGATCGACACGACGAGGCGCAGGTTGGCGCTCGTCAGCTGCTCGCGGGCGTCGCGCCCGATCTTGACCAGCTCGCCCTTCCGGTCGCGCAACTTCGTGTTGAGCGGCACTTCCGGATCGAAGCCCATCCGCTTGAGCAGCTCGGCGTCGTTGCCGGCCGTGATCCAGCGCTCGAGGGCCGGGAACGCGACCGCGTCGCGGGTCCAATCGTAGATCGACCGCAGGCCGATGTTGTCGCGCGAGTCGAGATCGCCGTTGTGGACGGCGAAGTAGGCCCAGTCGAGCAGCTTCACGAACGATTCGGGGTCGAGCGACTCGTTGTAGGCGTGGAGCAGCGCCTTGGCCTCGCGCAGGAGTGTCTTGGTACCGTCCGACTGGACGTCCTTGGCCGCCTTGACCAGGTGGAAGTCGGGGGCCGGCGCGAGCAGGTCACCGGCGGACTCGGCCGAGATCGCCGTCCGGACGAGCATGTGGGCCTCGTCGCCGAGGGGCAGCCGGTGCTGCGGCTTGGCCGTCCGGGTCTTGCG
>JBBRIM010000114.1:0-8794 GCA_038221095.1 Candidatus Limnocylindrales bacterium | reverse complement strand
CCCTGCGCTGGGTCAACTCCCCCACCGGCCGGGCCCATCGAATGCGCGGCCTGAACGCCCGGGTCGTGGTCGGCGGTCCGATCTGCACCGGCGACATGATCCGGCGCGTCTGATCGGCCAACGGCAAACCCGCCGTTGCTCGATCGTCCTGCTGGCATAATCCCGGAATGCGATTTCGGGCCACGATCGAACAGCGCGGCAAGACGGCCTGCGGGATGCAGGTGCCAGCCGAGATCGTCGAGGCGCTGGGTCACGGCAAGCGCCCGCCGGTCAAGGTCACGATCAACGGCTTCACCTATCGGAGCACCGTTGCGGCGTACACGAACGAGTATTTGATCGGTGTCAGCGCGGAGAACCGGCTCGGGGCAGGGGTCAAGGCCTGGGATGTCGTGGACGTCGACCTCGAACTCGACCTAGCCCCCCGCGCAGTGACCGTCCCGGCGGACTTTGCCGCGGCGCTCGATGCCGAGCCGGCGGCCCGCAGCTTCTTCGACGGGCTGTCCTACAGCAACAAGAGCCGGTTCGTGCTCGGAATCGAAGGCGCCAAGACCCCCGAGACGCGCCAGCGCCGGATCGACAAGGCGATCGAACTCCTCCGCGAGGGTCGGATCTAGCCTGCTCGGGCGTAGGTCTCAGTGAGCCAGCCGATCAGCTCGGGATCCACTTCGTCGATCGTTCGGATCCGAGCCCGGTGGCTGAACATTGCGTCGGCAGCGCCGACAGCCTCGAGACGAGCGCTGCCAGCCAGGCCGGGGAGGATCAGCCCGAGTTCGACAGAGTTCGTCGCGGGCTTGATCATCGCGAATTGCTTGCGCCGCCGGAGACTCAGGTAGCCACGCTTGGGTGCGATCTCGATGTCAGCAACGAGGCTCGTCAGGGCTGCCATCAACCGCCCGTGGATGGGCAGCAAGCCACTCTTATCACCGGCGTACAGCGCGGCCACCGGGTCGGCCTCCGCCGGCTTCGCAGCGATCGCGTCGAGAGCAACGAGCGCGACGCGGTTCGCCGAACCGTGAGTCAGCCCGTGATCCGCTTTCAACATGGCCACGATCTGGCCGTGCCGAATCAGGCCGCTGCCGCGGATGAGTTCAACCCACTCGGCGATGGACCGGCCATAGGTGGTCTCGATGTTGCGGAGCTGGGTCCGCAGGCCCTCCTCGACCGTGATCGTCAAAGCCGAGACCTCGCCGCCTGGAACACACGCTTGAGGTCTTCGCTCGCCCCGGTCTCAGCTGTCATCGTCCGGGCAACCATTCGGTGGCATTCTCGCCGTCAGCGAGGTAGCTGAAGACGCCGGCGATGGTTCGCTTGATCGTGACCGCATGTCGGGCCTGAGTCATCCACTACCTCCTCCACCCTGGGCCACAAAGTATGCCCGGAGACATCGGTGGCGCAAGCCCTCCGTCAGGTCCGGTCGGCCGCTCCGCCGGACTCGACGATCGTGGTCGGCGCGTTGTGGATTGCCGGGATCGTGCCAAGGCGACCGGCCTGGTAGTCGGCCATCGCCTGCATGACCTCTTCCCGGGTGTTCATCACGAACGGCCCCATCCAGGCGACCGGCTCGCGGATCGGACGGCCGCCCAGGATGATCACGTCCAGGTTCGGGCTGCGGCTCTCCTGGTGCATCGAGGCGGCGATCGTGACGGTGTTGCCGGCCCCCAGCACAGCCAATTGGGCGGTCTGGATCGGCCGGCCTTCCTGGCCAACGCCACCGATCCCAGCCAGGACATAGACCAGCGCGTTGTAGTCGGCGCGCCAGGGCAGGGCGACCTTCGCGCCTGGGCTGAGGGTCGCGTGGACGAGGGTCATCGGGGTGTAGGTCGAACCGGGCCCGGCGTGGCCGCCCACGTCTCCGGCGATCACCCGGACGAGGGTGCCGCCGTCGCTCGATGAAACCAGCGCAACTTCCTTCGCCCGCAGGTCCTGGTAACGCGGCGCCGACCACTTCTGGGCGGCAGGCAGGTTGACCCACAACTGGAAGCCATGGAACAGGCCACCGCTGGCGACGAGCGCCTCCGGCGGCTTCTCGATGTGAAGGATTCCGGCGCCGGCGGTCATCCACTGGGTGTCGCCGTTCGTGATCACCCCTCCCCCGCCATTCGAGTCGCTGTGCTCGAACGTGCCGTCGATCATGTAGGTGACGGTCTCGAAGCCACGATGCGGGTGCCAGGGCGTTCCCTTGGGCTCACCCGGGGCGTACTCCACCTCGCCCATCTGGTCGAAATGGACGAACGGATCGAGTTCCCCGAGATCGACTCCGGCGAATGCCCGCCGGACCGGGAAGCCCTCCCCTTCGAAGCCGCGCGGCGCAGTGGTGATACTGCGCACGGGGCGGTGCACGGCAACGATTGGATCCGGCTCCGCAATGCGGGGCAGGACGGTGATGTCCTCGACGACGACGGCTGGCATGTTCTGGCGGCTCCTCTATGCTCGCACCACGATAGCATGCCGGTCGTTGCGGCCGCAACCAGTATCGGGTGGGCGACTCTACCGGGACGCGTGGGGCAGCGCGGCCCGCCATATCGGCAGGCGCGGGCACGTATCCTCGGAGGATGACTCAGTTCCAGGTATCGCTCCTGCGCGGGATCAACGTTGGCGGCAACAACCGAGTGGCAATGCCCACCGTCCGCCGGATCTACGAGCAGCTGGGCTGCACCAACGTGATGACGTATGTCCAGAGCGGCAACGTGATCCTGGCCGCCGACGTGGATCCGGACACGCTCAGCCCTCGAGTGGAGGCTGCGATCAAGTTGGAGCTCGGCCTGGCGATCCGGGTCATCGGCCGCACGCGCGCCGAGCTCGATCGGATCGTCGGCGCGGATCCCTATCCGAGGGCCGAGCCGACCCACCACCACGTCGTATTCCTGTCGGCGCCGCCTCTGCCGCAAGGCCTCGCGGCGCTCACTGAGGCCGCCGCGGACGGCGAGTCATTCAAGGTGATCGATCGCGACATTCACCTCTACCTACCTGCCGGGATCGGCCGGGCGAAACTCGGGCAGGCGCTGATCGAACGGCGGCTCGGTGTGATCGGGACGGCCCGCAACTGGCGAACAGTCCAGCAGCTCCATGCCCTCTGCCGCCCCAGCGCGACTACCATGACCGGGTGACCGACGACGACCGCGTGACCGACGACATCGATGCACTGTCGGCCGAGTATTACGACTTCCGGCAGCGGGTGGCACCGACCGGCGCTCACCTCGACGGCGACTACCGCTTCGCCGATTCGTTCGAGGACGTGAGTCGAGCCGCCGAAGGCGCGGAGATCGAGGAGAACCGCCGGTTCGCCCGGCTGGCCACGGCGATCGACGATGCCGGCCTCGGCGCCGAAGGACGGATCAGCCGGGAGATGATCGCGTGGGACGCCGGCGTTCGGGCCGACCTGCTCGAATCGCGCCTGGCCGAATGCACCGTGAGCCCGATTTCGGGCGAGCAGGCCATGCTTCCGGTTCGCATCTCCAAGCTGTCGGTTCCGACCGTCGAGGTGGCCGAGGCGATGATCGGCAAGCTGCACGGCATCGGACGGGTCTTCGTGGCCCTGGCCGACCGGCTGCGTGAAGGCGTCGCGGACGGTCGAACGCCGGCCGACTTCGCCGTTGGCCAGACGATCGACCAGCTCGAGGCCTGGCTCGCTCTGCCGGCCGTGGATGATCCCCTGCTCAAGATCGCCGAGCCGCCGGGAATGGTCAATTCGGCGGCCTGGCGCGACCGGCTGCGCGTCATCGTTGAGACCGAAGTCCGCCCGGCGCTCCAGGTGTATCGCGACGTGCTCCGCGACGAGGTCCGCCAGTTCGCCCGCTCGGACGAGCAGGCCGGTCTGACCTGGCTGCCCGACGGAGCCGAAACGTACGATCGCACGATCCGGCTGTACACAACGCTGGCCCTGCCGGCCGAGCAGATCCACGAGATCGGCCTCAGCCAGGTCGACGTCCTCGCTGGCGAGTATCGGCAGCTTGGTCCCGCAGTCACCGGCTCAGGCGACCTCGCGACGATATTCGAGGCACTCCGGTCGGACCCGGCCCTCCACCATGAGGACGCCACTGCGATCGTCGTGGCCGCGGAGGCGGCGCTGGCCAAGGCCAAGGCCGCGATGGCTGGCTGGTTCGGGATCCTGCCGAAGGCGGACTGCAGCGTCGAGGCGACGACCAGTGGCGCGGTTGCTTACTACTTCTCGCCCGCCCTCGATGGCAGCCGGGGCGGCACGTTCTTCATGAACACGAGCGATCCGACGGGCTGGGGTCGCTACCAGATCGAGTCGACCGCCTACCACGAGGGGATCCCCGGCCACCATCTCCAGCTGGCGATCGCCGGCGAGCTGAGCACGATTCCCGAGTTCCGCAAGCACGCCTTCATCGCCGCGTACGGCGAGGGCTGGGGACTCTACGCCGAGCGATTGGCCGACGAGATGGGCCTGTACACGACGCCGCTGGACCGGATGGGCATGCTCGCCGCCGATTCGATGCGGGCCTGCCGCCTCGTCGTCGACACCGGCCTGCACGCCCTTGGCTGGAGCCGCCGCCAGGCGATCGACTACATGCTCGATCACTCCCCCATGCGCGAGAGCCACGTGACTGCCGAGGTCGATCGATATCTCGTCACGCCCGGGCAGGCCCTCGCCTACATGATCGGCCGGCTTGAGATCCAGCGAATGCGGGCCGAGGCGGAGGCCTCCCTCGGTGATCGCTTCGAGATCGCCGCCTTCCACGACACGGTGCTCGGATCCGGCTGCCTGCCGCTGGAGACCCTCGACCGCCACGTGCGGGACTGGCTCGGCGTCATGTCCGAGGAGACCTGACCTCGGACTACTCCGTGATCACGCGGCCGAACGGGCGGGCGCGGAGTTCCGTCCACACGCCCGAACGGACGTATGCGTCGTCGCGGAACAGGTCGAGTGCCTCCTCGTCGCTGGCCGCATTGACAAGCAGGAGCGATCCACTGAAGTCGGCATAGCCACCGGCCTCGATCACGGTTCCGGCGCGCCGGAGCTCGGCGATGTGGGCGAGGTGCTCTGGCCGAACGGGCGGTCGAAGCGTCGGCGCGTCGGGGCCGTAGGTCGCCTCGACGACGTAGATTGTCTCGACCCGGATGCCCGGCGGGAGGTCGTGGCTGGTGAACGGCAGAAATGTGCCGTCAGCCGTCCGTGGGATCGGTTGCTCGCCCAGGATCGCGGCCGGCGCGATTGCTCCGTAGATGTGGGGGTAGACCTGGGCTGGATCGTCGAACCGCCAGGGCGAGCCGGTTGCGTCCAGGTCAACCGTCAGGATCACGAAGTCACCGGGCGTGTCGCGGTAGTGACGGTTGGCAGTCTCGACCATCGCCGCCGCGCCAACGGTCGCATGGATGAACCCGTCCGCGGCCAGGCTGGGCGCGGCCCACGGTACCGCCCGGTCCCGGGCAGCCCAGGCATCCGCGGGAACGAGGTGATAGGTCGCTCGCATCAGGCCGGATCGAGGACGCCGGCCGACCGCCAGCGCCGGTCCAGCGGCAGGTGAATCACGGTGGTTGTTCCTGCGCCCAACGCGGCCACGAGTGCCGGCTCGAACGCCGCGTCGTCGTCAACCCGGACCCCGCGTGCACCCAGGGCGGTTGCGACGGCCGCGAAGTCGATCGGGCCGAGGTCGGTCGTCTCGCCGGGCCCGGTCGCGCGACGGTCCTGGTGAACCCGGATCGTGCCGTAGCGCTGGTTGTCGAACACGAGCACAATCACCGTCGCGTGCTCCCGGACGGCCGTCTCGAGCTCGTTCATCGTCATCGCGAAGCCACCGTCGCCGGCGAGGGCCACGACGGGTCGGCCGGGGTGTTCGAGCGAAGCGGCAATCGCCGCCGGCAGGCCGTAGCCCATCGATCCTGAGGTGGGCCCGATGAACGTTCCGGGCCGCCGGAACCGCAGTCCGCGTGAGGCCCAGCCGGCGAAGTTCCCGGCATCGGTGGTGACGACTGTCTGGGGCGGCAGGATCGCGTTGAGCGTCTCCATGACCCGGCCGGGATGAACCCCGGGACCGGACCACGAATCGTTGGTCACGGAGGAAGCCGCCTCCCAGGAGGTCCGATCGGCCTCGTTGGCCAGCCGCCGGGCATCGAACGACTCGGCCGCCAGTACGCCGAGGGAGACCCGTCGCCGGGCAACCCGCAGGAAGGTCCGGGCGTCGGCCACGACCGCCAGGCTGGGCTCGGGCAGGCCGTGCCCCGTAGCCCTCGGCTCCAGGTCCACATGAATCCACGGTTGACCGGCACCTGGGATCTCGTACTCGAACGAGGCCACCTCGTTCAGGCGCGCGCCAAGCACGAGCAGCAGGTCCGCGGCGTCGAGGCGCGCCTGGACCGTGCTGGCCGCGGCGTATCCGGTCATCCCGAGGTACAGGCGGTGATCATTCGGAAAGACGTCGGGCCGGCGCCACGAGGCGATCACCGGGACCTCGAGGAGCTCCGCCAGGCGGACGAGGTCGGCCGTGGCGCGCGAGCGAAGGACGCCGGCTCCGGCCAGGATCACCGGCCGGTGAGCGGCGGTGAGGAGCTTCAGGACCCGCCGGACCGCCGCATCGTCCGGTTCGATCCGGGCGGGCCGGAACGGGATGGCATCGATCGGGGCACCGGGTACCAGTTCATCAAGGAGATCCTCGGGTAGCGCGATGACCACAGGACCTGGCCGGCCGCCGAGTGCATGGTGGGTCGCCTCGAGCATTGCGTGCCCGGCGCGAGCGGCCGAGTCGATCTCGGTCGACCACTTGGCGATCTTCCCGATCGACCCCGCGATGTCGATCTCCTGGAAGGCTTCACGGCCTCTGAGCGAGCGTGCGACCTGGCCGACCAGCACGAACATCGGGGTGGAGTCGGCCCGGGCGGTGTGGATCCCGATCGCGAGGTTGGCGACGCCCACGGCCCGCGTCGCGAGGCAGGCGGCCGGCTTGCCGGTGAGCTGGCCGTGGGCCTCGGCCATGAACGCGGCACCACCCTCGTGGCGGGTGGTGACGACCCGGATCCCGGCATCGGGCAGGGCGTCGAGCAGGCCCAGGAAACTCTCGCCGGGGACAGTGAAGGCCACCTCGACGCCGGCCGAGCGCAAGGCGTCGGCGATCAGCCGCCCGACAGTCCGCGGCGCCACGGGCTCAGGCTCAGGCGTGGGCTCAGGCTCAGGCGTGGGCTCACGCTCAGGCGTGGGCTCAGGCTCAGGCGTGGGCTCAGGCTCGGGCTCGGGCCGGACCTCGAGTGCCGGCGGCTCGGCCGCCAGTTCGGGTTCGGCCACCGGCTCGTCCACGGGCGCGATCGCCCCAGGTTCAGGCGTGGGCTGGGCGGTCATCTCGGTCGGGTCGTCCGTCACCGTTGCGCGTCCTAGCGGTAGTTGTTGAACTGGAGGGGGACCTCGAAGTCGAGCTCCCGGAGCCGGACGATCACCCGCTGGAGGTCGTCCTTGTTCTTGCCCGAGACCCGGATCGCGTCACCCTGGATCTGGGGCTTGACCTTGGGGAACTCCTCGCGGATCAACTTGCTCAGCTTCTTGGCGAGCTCGTCGGCGAGGCCACGCCGGAGGGTGATCACCTGCTTCACGGTGTTGCCACCGGCCGGCTCGATCTTGCCCCAGTCGAAGATCTTCAGGCTGAGGTTGCGTCGGACCGCCTTGGACTCGATCAGGTCCTTGACCACCCTGGCCCGGAAGTCGTCGTCTGTGAGCAGGACGAGCTCGTCCTTTTCCTGGTCGATCTCGACCTTGGCCCCCTTGAAGTCAAAGCGCTGCTGGACCTCGCGGCGCACCTGGTCCAGGGCGTTGCGGAGCTCCTGCTCGTCGAAATCGCTGACTACGTCGAACGAAACATCACCGGCCACGAACACGCTCCGTCAGTGCTGGTCGCTTGGGGATCGGCTTCGAATGGTACCCGCTCCGCTATCCTCGGTCGATGCGGACCACCTTCCTCGGCCAGGCCGGGCTGTTCATCGAGACCCGCGCCGGCAGCATCCTGTGCGACCCCTGGTTCAACCCCGCCTACTTTGGCAGCTGGTTCCCGTTCCCGGCCAACGACGGGATCGACCCGGCCCTGCTCGGCCAACCGACCTACCTCTACATCTCGCACCTGCACCACGACCATTTCGACCCGGCCTGGCTCAGCCGGCACGTGTCGAAGGACGCCACCGTCCTGCTCCCGGACTACCTGATCGACGACCTTCGCCACGAGCTCCATGCCCTCGGCTTCCGCCGTTTCGTGGAAACGGCCGACTGCGAGCCGATCGAGCTCGCCGGCGGGCTACAGGTGATGATCAACGCCCTGACCGCACCGACCGACGGCCCGATCGGGGACTCGGCCCTCGTTGTCGACGACGGCGAGACCCGGCTCCTGAACCTGAACGACTCCCGACCGCCGGATCCGGACAAGCTCCTGGCGCTCGGCCCGATCGACCTCCTCTTCCTGCAGTTCTCGGGCGCGATCTGGTACCCGATGGTCTACGAGTTCCCCGAACGGGCGAAAGCCACCCTGGCCCACAAGAAACGGGTCGTCCAACTGGCCCGGGCGCAGCGCTACATCGAGATCCTCGGGCCGGCCTTCGTCGTGCCCAGCGCCGGACCGCCGTGCTTCCTCGATGACGACCTGTTCGGGTTCAACGACCTGCAGCGCGACCCGACCAACATCTTCTCCGACCAGGAAGTTTTCCTCGACCACCTCGCGGCGGCCGGGATGAAGGGCGGCCGTCTGATGCTGCCGGGATCGGTTGGCGAGCTGGGCAAGGGTTCGTTCGAGGTCAGCCACCCGCTGGCGGAACCCGAGATTCGGCGGATCTTCGACGAGCGCGAGGCCTACCTGCGCGG
>JBBRIM010000113.1:0-8827 GCA_038221095.1 Candidatus Limnocylindrales bacterium | reverse complement strand
GAAGCGGGCCACCTTCCAGTACGGACTGGGTGACGAGTTCATCAACGTCCTGAAGGTGCTCCACAAGATCGGCCTCGATCGAACGACGAAGGTCAAGGTCGGCCGGGCCGAGGTCTCGCCGCGCGACGTGGTCGCGGCCTGTCTGCCCGACCCGGCCAGCCTGGGTGACCGGATGACCGGCAAGACCTGCGCCGGACTGTGGGTCACCGGCAAGGGCCTCGATGGGGCGCCCCGGGCGGTCTACCTGTATCACGTCGTCGATAACGCCTGGTCGATGGCCGAGTACGGCTCCCAGGCCGTGGTCTGGCAGACGGCGATCAACCCGGTGATCGCCCTGGAGCTGTTGGCGAGCGGCATCTGGCAGGGGACCGGTGTCCTCGGTCCGGAGGCATTCGACGCCGTCCCGTTCCTCGACCTGCTGACGGCCTACGGCTCACCCTGGGGGATCCGCGAAGGCGGCTGAGCTGCTCTTCACCGGCACTTGCCCGGCGGTTTCCCAGCGGACCGCCGCCCTCGCCTTACGCCGCCCTTACAGGGCGCGCTGGAGCGGTTGACGACCGCCCGACAGGCTGCGTTCACGGCAACGAAGCGCCGTGCCCAACGCAACGAGGTCAGCCAATGTCCGTCCGTCCTTCGCTCCGCATCGGTCCGGCCCTGCTTGGGCTGGCCGTGATCGTGGCGGCCTGCTCCGGCGCCGGCAACGGCAGCCCCTCCGGCCCGGCCGGCGACAGCTCGAGCGCAACCTCGGGCTCGACGTTGGCGGACCCGGCCACGGCCGAGCCCACCTTCGACCTCGGGATCCTGCTCAGCCCCGACCCGTCACCGGATGCCACGCCGGCGGCGAGTCCCAGTCCACCGCTCAGCGGTCCAGGGGCGACCCCGAAGCCGGTCAACCCGGCTCCACCGGTCGTCTCGACGTCCCAGGCGGCCAGCCTCCTTTCGCAGGTCGACCACCTGCTCAATGAACTTGACGGCCAGCTCACCAACGCTGACGACGCCACCACCAACCCAGGAGAGTGAATTCAATGGACCTGCGCCTTTCGCCCCGCCTCGGCCGGGCCGCCGTCGCCCTGGGGGCCGCCGGCCTCCTCGCTGTCGGCTCGTTCTCGTCGGTCTACGCGGCCGACCCAACCAGCGCATCGGCCACCGCCGCGCATCGCTTCTGCGTGGTCGAGTGGAACAGCGCAGCGGCCACGCCCCGGGTCGACAAGCTTCGGGCGGTTGGTGACTGCGAGATCAATCGGCGTTTCGTGACCCTCGATGGCCTGACCTACCTGGTCAACCACTCGGACGTCCTGACCACCGAGCACAGGACCGACCTGCGCGACGTCAACAGCGTCAATCCAGCATCGTTCGCGGCTGAACGAGCCGGCCTGACCACGCTCAAGGCCTCGATCGACAGCGACACGACGGTCGCCGCCCTGCGGGCGGATATCGCCAGGATCGCGCCCGGCTACCGGGTCTACCTGGTCGTCGTGCCGAAGACTCACCTCGTCATCGCTGCCGACGCGACGACCAAGGCGTCGGCCCGGTTCGGCCCGCTCGCCAGCGAGCTCCAGAACATCATCAACGCGGCCAAGGCCGGGGGCAAGGACGTCACGGCCGCCCAGGCCGCCCTCGACGACCTTAACGCCAAGGTTGCCCACGCCAACAGCCTGATCGGGCCGGTTGCCGGCTCGATCCTGCCGCTCAGCGCGGCCGACTGGAACAACGGGATCGCCGGCCCCGCCCTGAAGGCCGCTCGCCAGACGATCCACCAGGTCCGGGGTCTCCTTGGCGACGCCCGCCACGATGCCCACCAGGTGATCGTGCTCCTCGGGAGCTAACCTCGACGCGGGTCTGCCCGCGCCTGCTCCGCCAAGACCAGCACCGAATCCCCGGCTCGCCCTCCACGGCGGACCGGGGGTTCGCCTGTCGACGGTCAGTCCCGGTCGAGCAGCCCGAGGACGGCGGCGAAGGCCTCGATCGAGCCGAGGGTGATCGGGTCGAGCACGAGCTGGACTGCCCCGATCCCCGCCCGGGCATAAGCCCGCAGCTCCTCGGCCATCGCCTCGGCCGAGCCGGTCAGGGCCGGGATACCACCGTTCGAGTCGTCGCCCTGGAAGCGGCCGAGGCCGCCTTCGAGCCCGACGAGGACGGCTACCGTCCGCTCGATCGCGGCCGGCTCCCGGCCGGCGGCCCGGGCCGCCGCGTCGACCTGTTCGCGGAGGGGCGCTACCCCCGCCGGCCGGTTGCCGGTCGCGTTGTACCAGGCGTTCCAGGCGTCGACGTGGGGCGCCGCGATCTGGAGCATTCGCGGGCCGCTCGAGCCGAGCAGCAGGGGCGGTCCGCCGGGCCGGGCCGGACGGGGTAGCAGCTCGCAGTCGCGGGCCTGGTAGTAGCTGCCGTCGAAGTCGATGGCGCCCTCGCGCAGGAGGGTCCGGATGATCGTGAAGGCCTCTTCGAAGCGGCTGATCCGATGGTCGAAGGGGAAGCCGAAGGCGTGGTACTCGGTCTCGTTCCAACCGGCACCCAGGCCCAGGATCAGGCGGCCGCCGCTGATCTCATCGACGGTTGCGGCCTGCTTGGCCAGCATCGCCGGGGCATGGAAGCTGGTTGATGCGACGAGCGGCCCGAGGGCCACCCGGCTGGTGCAGGCGGCAATCGCGGCGAGCATCGTCCAGCACTCCCACGGGCCGCGTGCCTCGGCCATGCCCGGCCAGCGGTAGAGCAGGTGATCGCCCAGCCAGATCGCGTCGTAGCCCAGCTCCTCGATCCGGCGGGCGAGGGCCAGCTGCTCCGGCCAGCGCACGACCCGCTCGACCTCGGGCAGCTGCACCCCGACCTTGATTGGACGCGTCACGATGGTCCTCCGATCAGGGCTCGAACCTCGGTGGCCGCGGCTCGACCGTCGCTGACACCGGTCGGACCGGCCGTCGCGACGAAGCGCGGGTTCATCAGCTCACCGCCGGTCGACTCGAGAAAGGCGGCGTCGGGCACGACGATCGCGACCCGCGCCCCGGCCGCCCGGGCCGGCTCGAGCTCGGCGTCCAATCGGCGCCGGTTCGCACCTTCGATCCGGAACGGTGCGACGACGACGATCCGGCCGGCCAGCCCGGCCAGGTCCGCGTTGGTCGTGGAGCGCAGTCCACCATCGACCCAGCGCCGGCCGTCGATCGGGACCGGCGGGAACCAGCCCGGGATCGTGCAACTGGCGGCGACGGCAGCCGCAAGGGGCACCCCGGAAGTGGCATCGAACGTCCCGAACTCGCCGGTCTCGGCGTCGACTGCGGTGATGACGAGGTTCGCCGGCCAGGTCTCGATCCCGATCGAGTCGGCGATTCCGGCCAGCCATGTCTCGAGTGGGACAGTCGGCGCGTCAAGGGCAATCCGGCCCAATCCGGCTCGCTCCGCCTGGCTGAGCGGGCCACCCGACCAGCGCGCGTCGATCTCGGCCGCCAGTTCGGGCGCCGGCGGCACGATCCGGCCGGACAGGGCCTCGGGCTTGGTGGTCGCCATCCGGTTCGCGGCCGCGAGCAGGGGGATCCCCGAACCGAGCAGGCTACCCACGATCGCACCGGCCGAGGTGCCCACGATCCGACCGGCATCGACCAGGTCAAGCCCCTCGTCCGCGAGGCCGATCAGGACGCCGAGCTCCCAGGCGACCCCGACCGTGCCGCCCCCGGCAAGGACGACGCCCACGTCCCGCGGATCGACTCCTGTCAACGGTCCGGACACGTCGGGAGTGTACCCGTCCCCCCCGAACCTGGACCGGTCACGGGGACCATCGAGCGGCCCGGGACCAAACCTTCGTGCCCTGTCGGACGGGCCCTCGGGCGAGCACGATGGTCGCCAACCACTCCGCTCGAGGCCACGATGTTCATCGACTTCACCGGCTTTGCCGGCGACTGCCTGATCAACGGAAAACTGGACCTGCGGGCGCCCCGGCTGACCGACCAGCTGAACGACGATCCGCTCGTCCATCTCGTCGATGTCGAGTTGGAGGACCTCCAGAACGCGCGCCGGGTCGCGGCCGCCAAGTTCACCATCGAGCGGCGGGAGCTGTGTGCCGTCCGAGTGACCGGGCCGCGAGGATCCCGGGCACTCCGGATCGTCACCGCGCCCCATCGGCTGCGCGCCCAGATTGGGCCGTACACCGTCCTCGGCCGGCTCCATGAGCCGCCCGGCGTGGACGCCCTGGCGACCTTCGAGCAGCGTGACCTGATGGTGCCCCTGACCGATGCCACGATCGCGTTCATGGTCGGCGGGATCCTCGATGTGGGGGATTGCTCGACCCTCGTCATCAACCGCGAGCTGGCCAGCTGGTACGCACCCGTCGAGAACGACGAAGCGCTCCTCTCGGCACCGACCGGCGAGCTCGTTCCGGCGGCCACCCAGCGCCCGAGCGTGCTGACCCTAGAGGCCGCCGATCGACCGCGACGGCATGCGGGGCCCCCGCCGCGCGGGCCCAAGACCCGCTAGGTCCCGGCTGCCCAGCTCGAGCCAGCGGACCACCCGGCCGCGCTGACCGCGCCACGGTTCGAGCAACTCGATCATCCGGGCATCGTTTCCCTGCTCCTCACCGGCCAGGGCATAACAGACAAGCCTGGGCAGGTGGTAGTCGCCGATGCTGACCGCGTCGGGATCCCCAAAGGCCGCCCGACCGGCCTCGGCCGCCGTCCATGGCCCGATCCCCGGGATCGCCTGGAGTCGCCGGCCGGCTTCGGCCGGTTCAATCGCCGTCAGCGCCTCGAGCCTGCTCGTCGCCGCGCCGAGATGCCGGAGCAGCTCAGCCCGCCGGCGCTCCAGGCCGAGCGGGTGAAACGCGTAGTACGGCAGCCCGGCGAGACGGGCCGGTGTCGGCGGCAGGCGCAGCCCGAGCGGCCCCGGGGCGTCCTCGCCGTGGGCCCGGATCAACGCCCGGTAGACGCGCCGGGCCTCGTCGCCGGTGATCTTCTGCTCGAGGACGGCCGGCACGAGCGCCTCGAGCACCGCCTCCGACCGCCCGAACCGAACCCCCGCGTAGCGAGGCGCCAGCTCGTCGAGGAGTGGATGATCGGGCCTGAATGCCGGCCGATCGGCCAGGCCGAGCAGGTTCGGGGCGTGGTCGACGGCCCAGTGGGCACCGGGACCCCAGGCACGTACCCGGATCGTCGCACCGAGGACGACCAGCTCTTCGCTCACCGGCCCGTCCGGCGTCCTGGTGGCCCGCTGGACGCGGTCGGACTCGACCCGGATCGTCGGGTCGGCCCGGCCGTGCTGGAGCGGACCGAGCGTCCGGCCGAGGTCATACGGCCCCTCGATCGAGAGGGTCGCCTCGGCGTCCGGCGGCGCGCTCGGCGCCTCGTTCATCGGCGTGGTCATCGGCGGGGTCATCGGCGGGGTCATCGGCGGGCATGGTAGCGTCCGCGATCGAATGAAGGATCGCCGTCATCTCCCCGGCCGGCTCGGCGCGACCCGTCTGCCTGCTGCCTGCCTGGTTGCTGCCGGCCTCCTCGCCGCCTGCGGCGGATCGAGCCAGGCCACGCCGGGTTCATCCGAGCCGGGACCCGAACCGATCACGTTCGTCTACCTGATCGGCGAATCCGGCAGCGACCTGGCTCATACCACCCACCTGCAACTGCTCGACTCGAGGAATGGGTTGCTCCTCGAGACAACCCTCAAAACGGCCGGCACGGTGGACACAGGCACGATGTCGCTCAAGCCCGGCAGCTACTCGGCGGTCGTCTGGGACGAGCAGCCCGCATCCCCGAACCCCGTCATCTCGACGAAATGCGGCGCGCCGTTCACGGTTGACGCCGGCCAGCCGCTCGTCGTCACGATCACGAATTCGCGCCTCGGTGCCTGTCTCACGGACACCTCGGAACCGAACGCCTCGCCCACCCCGGTCGATGCCTCACCCGGAGCCAGCGGGAGCCCAGGGCCCCCCTAGCCCTCGCGCCGGGCTCCCAGCCGGGTGGGGCCTCTGATCCTACCCAGGGTCCGGTGCGTGCACTGGGTACATCAAACGGACGGCTTTCGAGCCGAGCGGCTTCCAATTGCCCGGTTCCAGCCCGAATCAGCTCACCAAGCAGTCATCCACGAGCCCGGGACGGTCCGATTTGCCCCTCGGGCCCACCCTGGGACCAAACTTGTGGCCCTCGCCCTTCCAAGCGACCGCCCGAAGCCCGATTTGATGTACTCCGTGCACACGCCGGCCTCTGACAGTCGGAGATTGATTCCAACGGAGGGCGGCCTTACGCGTCTTCGCCACCTGATGCCACCACTCGATAACCCATGGCCTTCAAGGTGTCTGCGACTTCATTGCGACTGGATCCATACGTGCTCCCACGCTTGATCCTTCCGCTTTGAGGATCGGCCGGATGGTCTCGCGAATCAGCTGGTCGATCAGATCAATGGCTTTGACTCCTCATCCTCTGCGAGTCGACTTGTGGGCTCCCAGCCGGGTGGGGCCAGCTCGAAGCCGGCGAAGTCGAACGCCGGCGCCACGGTGCAGCCAACGAGGGTCCAGGCGCCGAGGCTTCGGGCAGCCTGCCAGGCGCCGATCGGCACGATTGCCTGGGGTCGCTCGCCAGCCCGGATATCCCTGCCCAGACGGACCGTGTGGACTGTCCGGCCGTCGCGACTGATCCGGAGTTCGAGGGAATCGCCGGAGTAGTGGTGCCAGGCCTCGGCAGCATCGATCCGATGCCAGTGCGACCGCTCGCCCGCCTGGAGCAGGTAGTAGATGGCACTGCCGGCCGGCCGTTCGCCGGTGAGCGACTCGGCCAGCCAGGTCTCGACGTACCAGCCGCCTTCGGGGTGGGGCTTCAGGCCGAGGGCTGCGATGACTGCGTCGGCATCGTTCATCAGGCCCTCAGCGTAGCGGCAGGCCCGGGTCTGGGTGGCCCCGTTCGCATGTGCCGGCGCCCGCCCGCGCCCGCAGCTCGGGTTTCGCGCCCGCCGCCAGGGCCCGTGCCCGCCGCCAGGGCCCGTGCCCGCCGCCATGACCCGCGCCCGCTCGCGGCCCGGAATCTGCCGGATATCAGCCCACGCGCTACTCCACAAGGAATCAGGGTCAGGAGACAGGCCGGCGGATCGAATCTGGCCGCTCGGGGCCCAGAATCGACCATGGGCAGCTACCTCCCTGCCGTGCACCAGCTCGAGCACGCCCGGAACCTTGTCTAGTAATCGGTGGGCGGCTGCATGGCAAGAATCGGACCAGATCGTGGCCGATGCCCACCCGAAGCCGCGCCAGCCAGCGGGCCCGTGCCAGGTCGGCGTTTCGTGCCAAATGCTGCCATGGGCGGCCTTATGGTCGCGTCGAGGTCCAATCGGGGCGTCGATCGGTCACCAAACCGGGCGTGCGGGGCGGATTCGTGCGTGGGGTCCAGGCCGAGAACCCGGGATGACCCGGAATCTGGCTCGGGATCCGGCGTAAGGCCGCTGGTGGCGGCATTTGGCACGAACTGGGGCCAGGGACGTCGAGTCGTGCGGCCCGCAACCGGCGCGCCGGCCCCCCACCCGGTCGCCACGGCCCGCGGGGGCCCCAGCCGGCTCGGCCCATCCGGCGGGCATGAGCCGCGGCGTCGTAGGATCGGGCGATCAGCCCGCAGGAGATCTCGATGACCGCTTCACCTGAGTCGCTGGCCGCTGGCTGGGCCTACCAGCAGACCCTCCTCGCGGCGCTGGGCAATGACGATCCGGCGATCGCCCAGGCCCAGACTCCGGCCAACCTCCGTGCCCTGATCCAGGACGCCGGCAAGGATCTGCGGACGCGACCCGAACCGGCCGAGTGGGCGGCCGTGGAGCTGATCGGCCACATGGTCGATGCCGAGCTGGCTTCGTCGGCCCGCTATCGCTGGATCCTGGCCCAGGACGAGCCGGAGCTGGTGCCCTACGACCAGGACCGGTGGGCCGCCCGCTTCCACTCGGTTGATGAGCCACTGGATGCCCTGCTGCCGCTCTTCGACGCGCTGCGCTCGGCTAACCTGCGCCTGTGGGCCGCAACCCCGGTGGCCGATCGGACAAGGGTGGGCCACCAGCTCGAGCGCGGACCCGAGAGTTACGACCTGACGTTCCGGCTGCTGGCCGGCCACGACCGGGTCCACATTGCCCAGGCCCGGGCGGCGCTCGCACAAATTCGGGCTCGGCGGAGCTGATTCGGGCCCGCCGGGGCGGATCCAGCGACGCGATCAATCGCTGAATCTCGGGGCTTGTGCGAACCCGAATAGTGGTCTAGGCTTCAGACGTCCCCTCTTTGGGGGCCAAGTGAATCGCACGGCGAACACGGTCACTCCTCTCACGGTTTCCGCGAGATCGATCGCGGTAACCGGGCATAGTAGGAGTGATTTTTCATTGTACGCGGACAAGACCCTGACCTGCGCTGATTGCGGCCAGGAGTTTACGTTCACCTCGAGCGAGCAGGAGTTCTACTCGCAGCGCGGCTTCAGTGAGCCGCGCCGCTGCAGCAGTTGCCGAGCCAGCCGCAAGGCTGCTCGCGGCGACACCGGCGGGGGCTCCAGCTACGGCGGGGGCTCCAGCTACGGCGGCGGCTCCAGCTACGGCTCGGGCGGCGGCGGCGGATACGGTGGCGGCGGAAGCCGCGATCGCGGTCCTCGCGAAATGTTCGCGGCGACCTGCTCGAGCTGCGGCAAGGAGGCCCAGGTCCCCTTCCGCCCCACGAGTGGCAAGCCCGTCTATTGCGCAGATTGCTTCGCAACCCAGCGCCGCTAGCTTGACGTTGGACGGCGTTCGCGCCGCCTGACCTCGAACCGATCAGACGCCCCGGCTTCGGCCGGGGCGTTTGTCGTTCCCGGCCCGTTCCCGGAATCCATGACCGCTGGATTCGATGTATCACGCGTGATAC
>JBBRIM010000112.1:0-8854 GCA_038221095.1 Candidatus Limnocylindrales bacterium | reverse complement strand
GGATGGGGACGCCTGGTCAGACATCGAGGCCCGGCCACAGTGCTGCCTGCCACGCCCCAAGGAGCGCCCGCCGACGATCGAGCCGGTCGGGCAGGCGGAGGGGCACGTCGCGGAGATCGACCAGCAGTCCACCGAGGCCTCCCCCGACCTCGATCCGGGCATGGCGGGCGCGCCGGCCCAGGTCGACCTGGTCGCGGAAACGGAACTCGGCGATGCCGAGCTGCCCCGGCGGCAGGTCAACCAGCTGCAGGCCCCCCGGGACCAGGTCGACCTCGCTCGACGACGACTCGCTGTGGATCAACAGACGCCCGGCGGTCTTGCCGGCCCGCAGACCGGCCGGGGTGACGACGGTGCCCAGCGGCACGAGGAGATCCTCGGCCAGCTCGGCCAGCAGGCTGCGCCGCTCGGCTCGGTCCTCGACCGAACCAATCGGCCCAAGCAGCCGGGCGTGATCCCAGGCCAGCTGGCTGGCGCCCGGCCGGCGCACCAGATCGGCCAGGGCCAGTGCGATCGCTGGACCTGGGGCCACGGCCCATGCCCCGCCGGCGACCACGATCAGGTCGGGGGCCGGCAACTCGCTGATATCGGGCGTCGCCCCGACGAGGCGCTCGAGGGCCGCCCGGGCCGCCGCATAGCGGACGACCGCCCCGGCCCCGTAGGCCTCGCCCCATGGGGTCAGCCGCAGCTCGCGCAGCCGGTCGCGCATCCGATGGCGGTCGAGCGGGATCGACGACCAGGCCAGGACGCCGTCCACCAGCCGATCGTCGGGCTCGCCCGGCGGGACGAGGGCGGCCGCGTGGACGAATGCCGGTGGCACCTCGAGGCCGTCCGGGCCGGCGAGCACGCGGAGCCCGCCGGTGAGACCGATCTCGACCAGCTCGACCCGTCGGTCGAGCACCGCAGCGAGGTCGATCACGGCCCGCACGATCGCGTGGCGGCCGTCGCCGATCGCCGGATTCAGAGCGTCCAGGAGGCGCCGCAGGCCACTGCCCGGCGGGTCGCCGCTCGTCGCGGCCGGACCGTACGGGGGCGGAGCTCCGGCGGCATCAACGGCGAAACGGGACGCCTCGGTCCGGAGCAGGCCGGCCAGGAGGATCGGCCGATTCGGGTCGCGCCCGGCCAGGGCGGCTCCCAGCGTCGCCAGCGTGGTCACGACCGGTTTCGGATCGAGGGCCGGCGATTCACCGGCGGCCAGCACGATTGCGGCCACGTCCCGCTCGAGGGCGAGCCTGGCCAGGGCCACGGGCTCGGCCAGTTCGAGGCTCAGTCCGGCCGGACGCCAGCCGGCCGTCTCGGCCAGCCGCTCGACGGCGGCCCGCTCTCGTTCGCTCGTGGCCAGGATCACCAGGCGGGGCAACTCGGCGGTCCGGACCACGAGGCGCCGAGTAGAGCCTGCTGCTTCGCCCAGGCCGACCTCCCGGGCGATGGCAGGGTCGGCCTGCCTGAGCCGGCCGACCAGCATGGCCACGAGCGCCTCAGGATCGGCGCCGGCGGCGGGGGCCGACTCGGCGGCCAGCAGGCGCCAGCGGCCAGCGATCCGACCGAGCACAGCAGCAGCCGTGGTTGCCGACCCGAGGTCGAGCGCGAATGAGGCTCGCGGGTCGCTCGTCACCCGCCCATGCTACCCGCCCTCAGGCGTCGAGGGTGTCGTCCTCGTCCCATTCCTCGAGGCGTTCGATCAACTGCTCGATCCCGATGTCGTCGGCCAGCAGCTCCGTGGCCGAACTGACGTCACCACCGAACAGGCCGTGGAGGGTGGGATCAAAGAACAGCATCGCGTTGCTGCCAAGGGGCCGGTACGGCCGGCTGGCATTGAGGAAATAGACTGCCGGCGCGGCCAGCCCCCGGAGGTGGATCTCGCGGGCGACCCGGTCCACCAGCTCGTCGCGCTGCTCCTCGGTCCGGTCGGGTGGCAGCATCATCGGCGGTCACCCGGAGGAGGCCCGGCGGCAGCCGTCCCGGTCTCGACCGGATGGAGTGCCGCGTCGAAGGCGGCATACGCTGCCGCCCCGCGCAAGGCGAAGGTCACCGCCTCGATCGAGGGTGACCGGCTCAGCTCATCGCGCACAGTGGCCACCGTGATCTGGGCCGCTTCGTCGATCGGATAGCCGCCCACGCCGGTCCCGAGGGCCGGGAAGGCGATGCTGGTCACATTGTTCTCGCGGGCTCGGGCCATGGCATTGCGGACCGCCTCCTGGATCGCGATCGCGCTGGTCCGTCGATCGCGATCGAGCGAGACGGCATGGATCACGATCCGGGCGGCCAGTGAGCCGGCCGGGGTCGCAACCGCCTGGCCGATTCCGAGCGGCCCCTGGCGAACCGCCGCGAACTCGATCGCATCACCGCCGGCCCGCTTGATCGCCCCGCCCACGCCCGTCGCCATCCACAGGCTGGGGTTGGCCGGGTTGACGATCGCGTCCACCTCGAGATCGCAGATGTCCCCGTTCCAGAGCTGAATCCGAGCCACGAACCCTCCACCCCGCGAGCGTTCGTACGCTCAGCGGTACCAGCCCGGCATGGTACACCCGGGGCAATCGGCGAGCCATCGCCGTGACCACTTCCCACGAGATCGTGGTGCGGGCCCGCGCCACATCCAGGACGCTGATCCGGTCACCGCCCTGCTCCCCGATCAGAACGAATTCGTCGTCCACACCGACCGGCTCGCCGGGCACATTGCTCACGTCGGCCATCAGGGCATCCATCGCCACCGTCCCGACCAGCGGAACCCGGACTCCCCGGACGAGCGCCTCGGCCCGGTTGGAGAGGGCCCGCGACCAGCCGTCGCCATAGCCGATCGGCAGGGTTGCGATCCGGCTCGGCCGGCTCGTGGTGAACGTCGGGCCATAGCTGATGCCGCTGCCGGCCGGCAGCTCGAGGACGCGGATCGGCCGCGCATGCAGGGACAGGATCGGCCGCAGGTCCGCGACGAGCGACTGCCGGAGTGCCTCCGCCGGCAGGTCGTCGGGCGGCAGGCCATACAGGGCCAGGCCGATGCGGACGCCCTCGAGAAGCGGGCTGGCGCCGCCCAGCAGTCCACCGCTGGCGCTCAGGTGGCGCAGCGGGATGCGCACGCCGTCCACCCCGAGCAGCTCGATTGCCTCGGCAAACCGGGCGGTCTGGCCGGTGGTTCGGCCGAGGTCGGCGGGGGCCTGCAGGTGTGACCAGATGCCGGCCAGGCGGACCCCGGGGGCGGCCTCGATCCGGCCGGCCACGGAGGCCGCCTCGGCAACCGGGATCCCGGCCCGACCCAGGCCGGTTTCGAGTTCGAGATGGAGATCGAGCCGATGCGGGGCGTGGCGCCGTCCGGCGGCCCGGGCCTTGCTGCGGGCCGCTTCGACCGCGGCCAGGGTTCGCTCGAGCAGGATCGAGTCACCCGCGGTGATCGCGATTCGCCGTCGGGCGGCCTCCGCCGCCCGTTCGGGCGGGATTGGGAAGAGGACCAGGATCGGCAGGAGCAGGCCGGCCTCGCGCAGCTCGACCGCCTCGTCGAGGGTGGCCACGGCGAATCCGTCGGGCGGGGTGGCGGCAGGCCCGTCCCGGCCGGCGATCCCGGACTCGAGAGCATGGCCGATCGCAATCGAGCCGTGCCCATACGCATCGGCCTTGAGGACGAGGTCGAGCCGTGTTCCGGGCGGCAGGGCCCGCCGGAGCGCGGCCAGGTTGCCCAGCAGCCGGCCCAGGTCGATCTCGAGCCAGGCTGTGCGCGGCAGGGGCGGCAGGCCGGTCGCCGCCAGGCCCTCGCTGATCGAAGCCGGTCCGCTCAGCGCGAGCTCCCCGTCCCCCCGGGCAGTTCGCCTGGGGCGGCCGTCTTCGCGGCTCGAACGCCGAAGCCCAACTTGCGCTCGGCGGTCCGGCGCGCCCGGGCGGCAGCCAGGCGTTTGCGGGCAAGGGCAATCTCGATGGGCAGGTCGGACGCAAGCAGACCGGCATCGCCGACCCGATCACGGACCGACTCCCCCGCCGTGCCATGCAGGAAGACACCGAGACGGGCGGCGTCGAACGGCTCGAGGTGCTGGGCGAGAAGCGCCCCGATCGTGCCGCTCAGCACGTCGCCGGTTCCACCGCTCGCCAGGGCCGGGTTCTCGAAGGTTGTCCGGGCCAGCCTGCCGTCGGGCGCGGCGATCACCGTCCTGGCCCCCTTGAGCACGACCACCTGGCCCCAGCGCCGGGCAGCATCGCCGGCTGCCGTTGCCCGGGCGAAATCGTCGTCGAGCAGGTCACCGTCGGCGTCGGGGGCGATCCCGCTGGCGGCCCGCAGCCGGGCGAACTCACCGCTATGCGGGGTCAGGACGCACGGCCGATGGACGCCCAGCCACCAGTCGTCGTCGGCGGCCAGTGAGCGCAGCGCCTCGGCATCGACGACCGCGGGTGGGACCCCAGCGTCGCTGACCGCCAGCAGGCCCCGGATCAGTTCCACCGTCGTGAGGCCGGGCCGGAGGCCGGGCCCGACGACGATTGCGTCGTGCTCGTGGTCCAGGATCCGGGCGAGGGCATCCTCGGGCTCGACCTCTTCGACGTCGTCCTCGGGCAGCCCCAGGGTGGTCGTTTCGACAACCCTGGCCGCGAACAGGGGCTGGAGCGACTCGGGCACGGCGAGGGTGACCAGCCCGGCCCCGGCCCGGCCCGCCGCCAGGCACACGAGGAGCGCCGCACCGGCATAGTCGAGCGAACCGGCCACGACGAGCAGCCGTCCGAACGTGCCCTTGTGGCCGCGCACCGGCCGCTCCGGCAGCAGGGCCCCGGCGGCCGTGTCGTTGAGCTCTTCGACGCTGATCTCAGCCGTCACGGGTGTCGGCCTCATGGATGGTCCGGAGCCGGTCGAGGCGGGCCAGGATGCGCCGCTCGCGATCGTCCAGGCGCTCCTCGATGTCCGGCGGGAAGACGTAGCGGCCGCCGGCGGTCCGGACCCCGAACGCGATCGCCACAGCGTAGTCATCCTCGTGGCTGATTGAGACGGCAATCCGGCCCATCCCCAGCTGCTCGGCTCGGGCGGCCGCGCGGGCGTGCAGCCGGACCGCCGGCTGGCCGGTGGGCAGCCGCTCGATCTCGATATCCCGCCAGCCGATCCCGCGAACGCCCAGGCCAAGGACCTTGCTGACCGCTTCCTTGGCCGCCCATCGGCCGGCCATCGTCTCCGGCCGGCCCCGGACGTAGGCCTGCTCATGAGCAGTCAGCACGCGCTTGGTGAAGCGCTGACCAAACTTGGCCAGGGCGGCCCGGATCCGTTCGATCCGGATGATGTCGATCCCGAGCTCGGTGGTCCCCTCCGGGACCGGCGGGACCATGGACACGGCTACTCGACCGTGACCGACTTCGCCAGGTTGCGCGGCTGGTCGACGTCGGTACCGCGAGCGACGGCCGTGTGGTAGGCAAAGAGCTGGAGCGGGATGACCGCCAGGATCGGGCTGAGCACCTCGTCGGTGTCGGGCACCCAGCAGACCTCGTCCGCAAAGCGTTCGATCTGGGGGTCACCTTCGGTCGCAATCGCGATCACCCGGGCATCCCGGGCGCGACCCTCCATGACGTTGCTGATCACCTTGTCGTAGACCGAGGAGCGGGTGGCCACGGCCACCAGCGGGCATTCGGCGTCGAGCAGGGAGATCGGTCCGTGCTTGAGCTCGCCGGCGGCATAGCCCTCGGCGTGGACGTAGCTGACTTCCTTGAGCTTGAGCGCGCCCTCCAGGGCGGCCGGGTAGCCATAGCCCCGTCCGACGAACATGAAGCCGCGCGAGTTGACGTAGCGCCGGGCAAGATCCGCCGTCCCAACCGCCAGGTCCAGCGTCCGCTGGGCCGCGTCGGGCAGGGCTCGCAGGGACCGGGCCAGGGCAACCTCGCGCTCGAGGGCAAGGCTGCCCCGCACCTTGGCGATCGCCGCTGCCAGGATGACCAGGGTCGTGACCTGGGTCACGAACGTCTTGGAGGCCGCGACCGCAACCTCGGGACCGGCCTGCAGGAAGAGGACGGCGTCCGACTCCCGGGTGATCGCCGAACCGAGCGTGTTGGTCACCGCCACCACTGTGCAGCCACGTTCACGGGCGAAGCGGGTCGGGGCGATCGTGTCGGCCGTCTCGCCGGACTGGGTCACGGCAATCACCAGGGTCTCTGGGTCGAGCGGCGGCGGGCTGTAGCGGAACTCCGAGCCGACCGTGGCCCGGGCCGGCAGGCCCGTCCACTCCTGCAGCGCGGCTGCCCCGATCAGGGCGGCGTAGTAGGCGGTCCCACAGGCCACGAGCTCAATCCGCCGGATGCCGGTCAGGACGTCGGTCAGTCCGGCCAGCTCCTCGACCACGATCCGGTCGGCGCGGGTCACCCGGCCGGCGATCGACTGGCGCAGCGCCGTTGGCTGCTCGTGGATCTCCTTGAGCATGAAGTGGTCGAAGCCGCCCTTCTCGGCGGCAGCCGCGGTCCAGGTGATCGTGGTCGTTGCCCGGGCAAGCGGTTCCCCGGCCACGTTGGTGATCGTGGCGCCCCACGGTCGCAGGTCGGCCACGTCACCCTCTTCGAGGAAGATCACCTGGTCGGTGTGGGCCAGGATCGCGGCGACGTCGCTGGCGAGGAACGTCTCACCCTCGGCCAGGCCAACCACCAGGGGCACGTTCTGGCGGGCGCCGACGAGTCGGTCGGGCTCGCCCCGGTGCATGACGGCCAGGGCATAGGCACCCTCGATCCGGCGCAGGGCCGCCCGGGTGGCAGCGGCAATGTCGCCGGCGTAGGCCTCCTCGATCAGGTGGGCGATCGCCTCGGTATCGGTCTCGGAGGTCAGGCTGTGGCCGCGCAGTTCGAGCTCGTCGCGGAGCTCTCGGAAGTTCTCGATGATCCCGTTGTGGATGACCGTGATGTCGCCGGTGCAGTCCTGGTGGGGATGGGCGTTCAGATCATTGGGCCGGCCATGGGTGGCCCAGCGGGTATGGGCGAGGCCGATCGCGGCATGCGGAGTCCGATCGGCGATGGCCGTCTGGAGGTTGGCCAGCTTGCCCGCCCGCTTCTCGATGAACATCCGTCCGGCGTCGTCGACCAGGGCGATTCCGGCCGAGTCGTAGCCACGGTACTCGAGCCGCTTGAGGCCCTCGATCAGGATCGGGCCGGCCTCGCGGGGACCCGTGTAGCCGACAATTCCGCACATCGTTGCTGGGTACTCCGTCGCGCTGGTTGCCCCGGTCCCCGACCGGCGCCGGAGCCGGGCTAGTGTAGACGCTCTCCGGCGAGCGTCGCGATCTGGTCGGCAAGTTCACGGACGAGGCCCGCGTCGGGACCCTCGACCATCACCCGCAGAGCGGCCTCCGTGCCTGATGGACGGACGAGGATCCGACCGCCGGAGCCAAGCCGCGACTGCGCCTCGGCGATTGCCCGGCGGAGGATCGGGTCGCCCTCCCACTGATCCTTGTGACGAACGCGGACCGCCCGTTGCTCCTGTGGGAAGAGGGGAATCTCGGCGGCCAGCTCATCCACGGCGCGATCGGCCCGGGCCAGCACCCCGAGCAGTTCCAGGCCCGTCACCAGGCCGTCACCCGATGAAGCGTGGTCAAGGATGATCACGTGGCCGCTCTTCTCGCCGCCCAGGTTGGCATCGTTGACGAGCATCCCCTCGAGGATGTACTTGTCGCCGACCGGCGTCCGGACGACCTGGCCGCCGGCTGCGCTGACGGCCGCCTCGAGCCCACCGTTCGACAGGACGGTCACGACCACGATCCCGTGGCGGAGAGCCTGGCGGCGCAACCGATCGAGGGCCATCAGCCCGATCAGCTGGTCGCCGTCCACGATCCGGCCGTGGCGATCGACAACGACCAGCCGGTCGGCGTCGCCATCGAGGGCGAAGCCAAGGTCGGCACCCCGGGCCACCACAGCCTGGGCGAGCGCCGCCGGCGCCGTCGCCCCGCATTCGAGGTTGATGTTCACGCCATCTGGCTCGTTGTAGATCACCTCGACCGTCGCGCCCGTGGCCGCCAGGATCTCGGGCGCCGAGACACCCCCGGCGCCATTGGCGCAATCGAGCACGATCCGGAGGTCCGTCCGGATGGTCCGGGCCAGGCCCAGCCGGTCGGCCCGGTAACGGCCGAGGAGAGCCGGTCCGGCGGTCACCCGGCCAATCCCCCCGTTGCGCGGACCGGCCAGCTCCTCGGACCGCCAGATCAGGGCCTCGAGCGCATCTTCACGATCGTCGTCGAGCTTCATGCCCCGGGCATCGAGGACCTTGAGGCCGTTGTCGTCGGCCGGGTTGTGCGAGGCGGAGACCATGATCCCGGCGCCGAAATCGCCAGTCCCGGCGAGAAACGCGAGGGCCGGCGTGGGCAGTGTTCCGGCCAGCTGGACATCGGCGCCGAGGCTGGCTGCCCCGGCCGCGATCGCGCTCACGAACATGCCGCCCGAACGGCGGGTGTCCTGGCCGATCACCAGCCCACCACCGCCACCCAGCAGTTCGTGGGCGGTCGCCCGCCCAAGGGCATAGGCAAGGGTGGGTTTCAGGTCAACGTTGGCGATCCCCCGGATCCCATCCGTGCCGAACAGTCGAGCCATCGCTACGGCCCCGGCGAGCCGGACGGAGACGGCCCCGGCGAGGGCTGGGCCGGTGCCAGGGTGACCGTGACCGAGACCGTCGGTGGGCCCAGGCCGATCAGGCTGAGGCTGGCCGGCAGGTTGACCTTGGGCGTCAGGACGTGGATCCCCGGGGCGAGACCGTCGACGTCGACGGTCACGGCGAATGTCTGGCCGTCGATCCCGGCCAGGGCCGCCGGCGAGCCGCCGATCGTGACCAGGATGTGGTCGACCGAGAGGCTGTACAGCCGGTCATCGCGCGCTCCCGAGAGGAGGATCCCGGCCGAGAAGGTCTGCGAAGCACTGATCGGGGTGAGGTGGA
>JBBRIM010000111.1:0-8877 GCA_038221095.1 Candidatus Limnocylindrales bacterium | reverse complement strand
GTCCCAGTGGTCACGATCCGGACGACCGCTGGGCCTACCTTGGCAGCGGCACTGATCGTGGCCGACTGCTCGTCCACGCGGACCGGCTGGGTGGCGTTGGTCCCGGCACTGGTCGCGCTGGCCACGGGTGGCGCCGGCCGGTCGAAGGCCCCCGAGGCGCGGATCGCGGCGTAGGTCCCGCCCGAGGCGAGGGCGGCTGCCAGGAGGGCGGTCAGGAAGACGACCCCGATGCCGCTGCCCCGCCGCTGCGGACCGACCGGGGTGCCCGGCACGACCAGCAGCGGTGCCGGCTCGAACCAGGCCTCTGGCGTGGTTGATTTGGGCTCGCCCCAGGTCTGGCGCTGCCACTCGGTCGGGGCCTCGGACGTCGGCGAGTAGCTCACCGGAGTCCTCGTGTCGGGACCGCCGATGCCCGGTTCGCGGGTTGGCTGGCCTGGGTCGATGGGCAGCTCCGGGGCCGGCGCCGCGCCGGGCAACGAGTCTGGCTGTGGGTCGATCGGGTTCATGTGCCGGTGGTGCTCCTGGATCAATTCGGCAGCGTGGGGTGCTGCTCTTTCAGCGTGGGGCCTGCGGGTTGAGCCCCGGCAGGTGAGCCGATGAAGAATCCGTTACCTCGGCCGCTGCTTCGGGAATTGCCGGCCCGCCTGGAGGCGGCCCATCTGGACGCGGCGCCTCCGCCGGGTGCACCTCGGCCGAGCCGTCCTCGGCGAGGGGCGGTTCGGCCAGCCGCGGGTCGCGCGGCAGGGTCACCACGAACGACGAGCCCTGGCCGAGGCGACTGTCCACGCCGATCCGGCCGGCGTGCATGTCCACGATCGACTTGACGATCGCCAGTCCCAGTCCGCTGCCGCTCCCGCGCGCCTCGGTCGCCAGCGAGCCGCGGTAGAAGCGTTCGAAGATGCGGGGCAGTTCGGAGGCATCGATCCCGACCCCGCTGTCGCGCACTTCGATCTGGGCGCCGCCGGTGACGCCCCGGACGTCGACGCTGACCCGGCCGCCGGACGGGGTGAACTTGAGGGCGTTGCCGATCAGGTTCGAGACGACCTGGCCGATTCGCTGGGGATCGTGTCGGATCCGGAGGGGGCGGGTCGACATGTGCAGGCTGAGTTCGATGCCGCGTTTGCGGGCCGTTGGCTCGGCCTGTTCGACGGCCGACTCGACGGCGGCCCGCAGGTCATCGGGACGCAGGTCGAGCAGGACCAGGCCCGAGTCGAGCTTCGACAGCTCGAGCAGGTTCTGGGCTAGCCAGTCGAGCCGCTCGAGCTGCTGCCGGCTCGATTCGAGGAATTCGGCCCGGGTGGCCGGGTCCTCGTCGGCGCCCTCGCGCAGGAGCTCGTTGAACATCCGCATCGCGGCGATCGGCGTGCGCAGCTCGTGCGATACGTCGGCCAGGAAGTCACGGCTCCGATCGCGATCGCGCCGGATCGTGGCGACGCTCTCGTCCAGTCGCCCGGCCATCTGGTTGAACTGGCGAGCCAGCTCGACGATCTCGGTGCTGCCCGGATTGCGCGGATCGATCGCCACTCGGCGGGCGAAGTCGCCTTCGGTCAGACCCTGGGCCGCCTCGGTCAGGCGTCGCAGCGGGGTGGTGAACCGGCGGGCCAGGAGCGAGGCCACGAAGACCGACAGGAGCAGGCCGGCGATTGCGATCACGATGAGCAGCGAGAAGATCGCCGCGAGGGTGCTTGCGCGGTAGGTGTACGGGTTGGCCAGCTGGACCTGGATGCCGTACTCGAACAGGCTGTCCTGCTGGCGGGCGGTCGGCCCCGGGTCGTCGTACGGGATGTCGTCGCGAGCCTGGCCGGGTCGCGGCTTGGCCTGGAGTGGCGCGCTCAACTGGCCTCCGACGGCCGGCACGAGGACTTGCCTGCCGTTGCCGTCGCGGGTGATCAGGCCCAGGCTCACCGTCAGGTCGGCCTGGGCCAGGTCGTCGGCCAGAAAGCGCTGCGTCGCGGGGCTCGCCAGGAAGGCGGCGACCGCCGGGTTAAGGACGTCGCTGGCCGACACGACCGGCTGGCTGCCGGCCACGCCCTCCGACAGCGAGATGATCAGGTCGCGCACGGTGCCGGCTCGAACCTGCAGGTCGTTGATCTGCTGCTTGTAGAAGTAGTCATCGACCCGGTTGATCACGCCCACGAAGACCAGCACCAGGGTGAGTGCCACGACTCCCGAGAAGGCGATCGTCAGGCGCGCCGCAAAGGTGCGCGGAAGGAGCCGCCGGAGCCAACCCCGGATCCTGTGTCGCGCGCCAGTGCGCTGATCAGCGCTCGGCAAAGGCGTAGCCGGCACCCCGAACGGTGAGCACGAAGACCGGCGCCGAGGGGTCGTCCTCGATCTTCTCGCGGAGGTGGCTCACGTGGACGTTGATCGTCTTCTCATCCTGGTCGAGGGCCTCGTAGTCGCGCAGCAATTCGAGCAGCTCGCGCCGGGAATAGACCCGGCCCGGCCGGCTGGCCAGGTGGCGCAGGATCTCGAACTCGGTCGCGGTCAGGGCGATCCGGCGATGGCCACGCTGGACCCGTCGGCGCTCGAGGTCGATCAGCAGGTCGTGGTGGCGGATGACCCGGCCTCCGGCCGCATCGGCCAGGTCGCCGTAGGCGCGCCGCAGGAGCGCCTTGATCCGGCTCATCAATTCGCGCAGGCCGAACGGCTTGGTCAGGTAATCGTCCGCGCCGAGTTCCAGCCCGATCACCTTGTCCACTTCATCATCGCGCGCGGTCAGGACCAGGACGGGCGCCTTGGAGCCGCTCGCCCGCAGGCGTCGGAGCACCTCGAACCCGTCGATCCCAGGCAGGCGGACGTCGAGGACGACCAGATCCGGGGCCCGGTTGATGGCAAAGTCCAGGCCCTCTTCGCCGCTCCGGGCAACAGAAACCTCGTAGCCCTCCTGCTGCAGGGCGTACTGGATTCCGCGGGCAACGGCGAACTCGTCTTCAACAATCAGAATGGTGGCGGCCATCCGGCCGGATGCTACACCGCCTTCAGGAAACGACACGGCAGGAGGGCTGCCGCCCGGTATGCTAGGCTCCTCAACCCACGGAGGATCTTCCCCAGATGTCCACGACCCGGCCGAAGCTGGCTGCCACGGAGCGCCACATCATCGGCAAGAAAGTCGCCACGCTGCGGCGCACGGGCAGCCTGCCCGCGGTGATCTACGGCCGCGACGTTGCCTCACAGGCGATCACCCTCGACGCCCATGACTTCGAGCTGCTCCACCGCAAGACCGGCCCGAATGCCCTGGTCGACGTTTCGATCGACGGCCACAAGGCGTCGCCGGTCCTGATCCATGCCATCCAGCGCCATCCGGTCCGCCGCCACGTGCTCCATGTCGATCTGCTCGCCGTCCGGATGACCGAGGAGCTGACGGTAGACGTGCCGATCGTCTTCACTGGCATCGCCCCGGCCGTCGAACAGCACGGCGGGACACTCCTGCACATGACCGAATCTGTGCGTGTGCGGGCCCTGCCTGACCACCTTCCGCAGTCCCTGTCGCTGGCAATCGACTCGCTCGTGGACTACGAGACGACGCTCCACGTGAGCGACCTGGTCGTGCCATCCGACATCGTCCTGCTGACTGACCCGGACGAGGCCGTCGTGCGGGTCCAGGCACCTCGACAGGAAGAGGTCGTCGAGGTGGCCGCCGAGTCCGTGGCCGAAGGTGCGACCGAAGGCGACGAGGCCGCCGCCGCGTCCACTCCATCGACAGGATCCGAACCGGCCGAAGGCTGAGCGCCGGTCGTCCGGCCTGGATCAACCGCTCCGAGTCGAGCGCGGGTTACGACCCGCGCTCGTTCGATTCCGGGCGCCGGGCGAGGGCGTGCACGACCGGCACCCGCCAGCGGAAGGCTGCCGGCTCGAGTCGGGCCAATCGCCTGGCCGCGTCCTTCCTGAGCTGCGCTCGCGGACCAGGTTCGAGGTCCGCGAACACCTCCCGCTCGGCGTAGTGCTCGAGGAAGTCGAGATACGTTGCCGGATCGTGGTCGTGGCTGAGCAAGGCCTCGCGGGCCAGGACATCCCGAAACCCGACCCGTCGCAGGCGCGCCGCCGTGGCGCCGGCCGAGGCGAGGTCCCCGGCCCGGGGCTCCTCGGCGTCGCCGGCCTCGTCATCGAACTCCAGCTCATCAAGGGCAGCCTCGAAGGCGTCGTCCGGGGCGAACCGGTCGTTGGCCACCCGCCACGTGACGAAGGCCAGCCGGCCACCCGGCCGCAGGACCCGGTGTGCCTCGCCGAGCGCAGCGGACAGGTGGGGCACGAGCTGGAACGCGAACGAGCTGATCACCAGGTCGAAGGCCCCGTCGGGGACGGGCAGCCGCTCGGCATGGCCACGCAGCCAGCTGAGCCGGCGCCGGGCGTCAGGATCGAGTGACTCCCGGGCCGCGGCATCGGCCGTCTCGAGCATCCCGGCCGATCCGTCGAACCCGACGACCTCGACACCCGGCCAGCGCCGGACCGCCGCGATCGCGAGCAGCCCGGCCCCCGTCCCGATATCGAGGACCCGGCCGGCCGGCCGGCCATCGAGTCGTTCCAGGCGGTCGAGCAGGTCGAGGGCCGTCGGGGTCAGGACGGGCTCCCACCAGGTCCGATAGGCCCGGGCCGATTCGTCGTAACGCGCTTCGATCGTCTTCACGCTCCGTATCCTGCCACGTGGCCGGGTGCGCGCGGATCCAGCCTGGGCCTCGTATCCTGCGCGGGATGGACCTGCCGATCAGCCCGCCGATCGAGCCGATGCTGGCCAAGCCGGCGACCGCCTTTCCCAGCGACGACGGCTGGCTCTTCGAGCCCAAGTGGGATGGCTTCCGGGCGCTCGTCTTCCGGGACGGCGACGAGGTCCTGATCCAGTCCCGCGACCTCAAGCCGCTCGACCGCTACTTCCCCGAGCTCGGCGGGCCGCTCCGGGCGGCGCTGCCCCAGCGCTGCATCCTCGACGGCGAGGTGGTGATTGCCGGCAGCGATGGCCGGCTCGATTTCGACGCGCTGCTCCTGCGCATTCATCCGGCCGAATCGCGGGTCCGGATGCTCGCGGCAGCGTCGCCGGCCAGCTACGTCGCCTGGGATGTCCTGGCCGTCGGCGACGACGACCTGCGATTGGTGCCCCAGGCCGAGCGGCGGAGCCGGCTCGAGACGATCCTGGCCGGCGCCGCACCGCCGGTTTACCTGACCCCGGCCACCCGCGATCGATCCACCGCGATCGACTGGTTCGAGCGCTTCGAAGGGGCCGGCCTGGACGGGGTGATCGCCAAGCGGCTCGATGCCACCTATCAGCCGGGCAAGCGGGCGATGCTCAAGCTGAAGCACCAGCGCACGGCCGATTGCGTGGTGGCCGGGTTCCGCTGGCACAAGGATGGGCCGGGCACCTTGATCGGATCGCTCCTGCTCGGCCTGTTCGATGCCGAAGGCACGCTCCACCACGTCGGGATCACCGCCTCGTTCACGATGGCCCGCCGGGCCGAGCTGGTGGCCGAGCTGGCGCCGCTCCGCGACGGCGCACTGGCCGATCATCCGTGGGCCGGTTGGGCGACCTGGGCGAGCGAGATGGCGGCGAGCGGACAGCGCGTGCCGGGGGCGACGTCGCGCTGGAATCGTGGCCGGGACCTCTCGTGGCAGGCGTTGCGACCAGAACGTGTCGTGGAGGTTGCCTTCGATCACCTCCAGGGCGACCGATTCCGGCACGGCACCACGTTCGTCCGCTGGCGCCCCGACAAGCGCCCGGCCGACTGCCGCTACGACCAGCTGGCCGAGACGCCCGCCTATGAGCTCGCCCAGATCTTCACCCCGCCATCAGCCGCCGGCCCGGAGGTTACTCCCGGCTGAATCAGCGGCGGTGAGCGGCGCGGTAACTCGGTGGACCGGGTGGCCGCCGACGGCTGCGTGACCACAGGACGACGATGGTCCCGATCATGACCAGCCCGATGACGACGATGATCGGCACGACGGGTAGCCCGCCCCCGGACAAGGCATCGACTGGGCCAGGGGCGCTGCTCGGGTCCGGGCTCCCACCGACGACCCCGATGCTGGGCACTGCGTCCGTCGCCGACGGAGCGGCCGAACCTGCCGCGGAGGCAGCCGGAGAAGCGGCCCCCGGGGCGACCATCGCGAAGTCACCGAAGTGGGTCACGACGGCCAGGTACGAAGCGGCAAAGCCCTCATCCTGGGTCTTCAGCGGCTGCCAGCCGCCACCGACGTCGACTTCGATGGTCTGGTTCGGGCCGAGGTGCGGGCTGCGCATGACAACGGTGACCTCGGCGCTGACCGGTGCGGTCAGCGCCGTGCCCGCCTGGTTGGTGACGCTCACCCGGTAGACGTTGCCGAGGATATGGCCGACGGTCGGCAGTTCGACGGGCACGATCGGCTTGATCGACAGCTTGATCGAGGTCGTCCCGGCCGGCAGGATCAACGCCCCGGGCGCAGCGAAGAGTTGTGCCTGGGGCGGATTCTCGGGGGTAGCCACCACCGCGACCCGGCTCGTGCCATGGTCCACGGCCGCGCTGCCCTCCGCGCCCTGTGCGCCGCCCCGGGCCCCGGCCGGCGGGACCAGCCAGACATACGGATCGACCTGCGGCAGCCCGTCGTACAGGGGTGGCCCGGTCATCGGCGAGATCCGCTGGGCAAACGCAATCAGGAGCACCCCGAGCCCGACGGCGAGCAGACCTCGGCCGCGATCGCCGGCCATGGCCCGACCCGTGGCCGCGACGACTCGTGGACGCTTCACCCCAGCAGCATACCGATGACCGGTCAGGCAGCCTCGACCGTCGAAATCCCGCTGTTGAGCAGGGCGGCCACCGCGTCGGCGGGGACCGGCCGCGAGAAGAGGTAGCCCTGGGCCTGCTGGCAGCCCAGCGCGTTGAGGCGCTCGAGCTGGTCCTGCGTCTCGACGCCTTCGGCCGTGACCCGCAGGTCGAGGGCCGATGCAAAGGCAAGGGTGGCCGTGACGATGGCCGTGTCCTCGCGTGATCGGCCCAGCCCGCCGACGAACGAGCGGTCGATCTTCAGGCCGTGGACGGTGAACCGCTTGAAGTACTCGAGGGCCGAGAAGCCCGTGCCGAAGTCGTCGATCTCGAGCTGCACCCCAAGGTCGCGCAGTTGCCGGATCGAGCTATCGCTGGTGGCCGTTTCGTGGAGGGTGAGGGACTCGGTGATCTCCAGAACGAGCCCCGCTGGCTCGAGCCCGGTCGCCGCCAGGATCGCCCGGACATCACCGGCGAAGCCGGGTTCCAGCGCCTGGCGAGGTGAGACGTTGACGCTCATCGTCAGCCCCGCCCAGCTCGCCGCGCTGTCCCGCCACTCGCGCAGCCGCCGGCAGGCCTCGGCCGTGACCAGCCTGCCGAGGGGCACGATCAGGCCGGTCGCCTCGGCCAGCGGGATGAACTCGTCGGGAGGGATCAGGCCGCGAACCGGGTGGCGCCAGCGCACAAGCGCCTCGAAGCCGATGATCCGAAGCGTTGGCAGGGACATGATCGGCTGGTAATGGACGTCGAACTCCTCGTTTTCGATCGCATTCCGGAGCGCCGTTTCAAGCTCGAGGCGGCTCTTCGCCTCAAGGCGCATCGACGGATCGAAGACGGCGTGGCGCGCCTTGCCCCCGGCCTTGGCGGCATACATTGCGGCATCGGCGTGAGCGAGCAAGTCGTCGGCGCCGATCTCCGAACCGGAGGCCAGGGCAATCCCAATGCTCGCCCGGACCACCAGCCGTCGACCCTCGAACTCGATCGGCCGCCCGAGCTCGGTCGCCAGCCGCTCGGCAAGTGCCTCGGCCTCCGCCAGCCCGGCCACCCGCTCGACCAGGATCGTGAATTCGTCACCACCCTGGCGGGCTGCGACATCCTCTGAGCGAAGCGCACTCGACAGCCGCTGGGCAACCTCGATGAGCAGGCGGTCGCCGGCCCGGTGGCCGAGCGAGTCGTTGATCACCTTGAAGTCGTCTAGGTCCAGGAAGAGCAGGGCGACGCTTGTGCGGCGACGGCGGGATCGGGCCAGGGCTCGCTCGGTGTGCTCGCGGAAGAGGACCCGGTTGGCCAGTCCGGTCAGTGGGTCGTGGAGCGTGTCGTGGAGCAGTTGGGCCTCGAGGCGCTTCTGTTCGGTGGTGTCGACGAGGAGGCCCTGCGAGGTCCGCATCCCTTCGGCCGACAATTCGCGCATCGCAAAGGCCTCGTCGTGGACCCACACCACGGATTCGTCCGCGGCGACCATCCGGTAGTCGGTCCGAAGCGGCTTGCCGGTCCGCCAATGCTCGGCATAGGCAGCCATTGCGACCGGTCGGTCGGTCGGGTGGATCAGCGACGGCCAGAACTCCGGATCGTCGATGAAGGCTTGCGGAGGGTAGCCCAGGATTGCCTCGATCTGGGGGCTCATGTACGACAGGCGGCCACCGTCACTGACTCCCGGATCGGCCACGTCGATGTAGACGGCGGCCGGCACTCGCTCGACCAGGCCCTGGTAGCGGGAATCGGCCTGGGCTCGCCGGAGCAGGGCGACTTCGAGGTCGTCGCGGGCTGAGCGCGAGCCATTGAGGAGGCGGCCGCGCTCGTGCACGAGGACCGTCTGGCGGAAGCCGGCGAGGACGATGACGGCCAGGGCACCAATGTCGACGAGGCCAAATTCGGTCTCGAGGAGGTGCCGACCGACGATCAGCAGGGCACTGACCAGGAGGGCCACGACGGGCAGCGCGCCGAGCACGATCGTGGCCAGCTTGTGCAGCCGGGGACCCTCAACGGTACCGATCCGCCAGTCGCTGCCGCCTAGCCCAACGGCCACGATCCCGAGCGAGAAGAGGTAGTTGCCCGGGCTGCCGGCCGCCGGCGGGGCGACGAACGCCTGTTGGAGCCAGGCGACCCAGGCCAGGCCGAGAACCGCGAATCCGGCCAGGAGCAGGTAGCCGCC
>JBBRIM010000110.1:0-8918 GCA_038221095.1 Candidatus Limnocylindrales bacterium | reverse complement strand
CGACCACGTTCGTGGCCCCCGGCGCGACCTTGAGCGAGCCGCGATAGGTGGCCCGGCCGCCGTCCTTGCTGACCGACTTGCTGACGATCCGGCTGCGGGTGTTCTTGGCCAGGTGGATCGCCTTCGCACCGGTGTCCTGGTGCTGGCCCTTGCCGGCCACCGCGACCGAGATGATATCGGCCGTGGCACCCTCACCGACCAGGTAGATCGCGGGGTATTTCATGGTCAGGCGCGAACCAGTATTTGCGTCGATCCATTCGACCGTCGAGTTGGCGTGGGCGTGGGCGCGCTTGGTGACCAGGTTGTAGACGTCGTTCGACCAGTTCTGGATCGTCGTGTAGCGGACCTTCGAGCCGGCCAGCGCGACGACCTCGACCACGGCCACGTGGAGCGCATCGGTGGCGTAGATCGGGGCGGTGCAGCCCTCGATGTAGTGGACCCGGGCACCCTCGTCGACCACGATCAAGGTCCGCTCGAACTGGCCGGTGTTCTCGCCGTTGATCCGGAAGTAGGCCTGCAGGGGCAGTGGCACCTCGACGCCCTTGGGCACGTACACGAACGAGCCGCCCGACCAGACCGCGCTGTTGAGCGCCGCGAACTTGTTGTCCTCGGGTGGAACGATCGTGGCGAAGTACTTGCGGAAGATCTCGGGGTATTCCTTGAGCGCCTGGTCGGTGCCCATGAACACCACGCCGATCTTGCTCAGCTCCTCGCGGACCGAGTGGTAGACGACCTCGCTGTCGTATTGGGCGCCGACCCCGGCCAGGAACTTGCGCTCCGCCTCAGGGATGCCCAGCTTCTCGAAGGTCGCCTTGATCTTCTCCGGGACGTCGTCCCAGGACTTCTCCTCGCCGGCCGAAGGCTTGCGGTAGTACACGATCTTGTCGAAGTCGATGTCGAGCAGGTTGCCGCCCCAGCCCGGCATCGGCCGCTTGAGGAAGTGCTCGTAGGCCCGCAGGCGGAACTGGAGCATCCAGTCCGGCTCATCCTTGATCCGGCTGATCTCCTCGACGGTGTCCCTGGTCAGGCCGCGCTTGGTCTGGGCGAGATAGTCGATATCGTCATGGAACGCGTACTCGTCGCGTCGGTCAGTGACGATTTCGCGGGTCGTCGTCATCGGGTCTCCAGACGGCAGGTACTGCCGGTGCGGAACGGGTCGAGGCTAATCCCGACTCATATTATCGGAATTCCCAGCCCGACCGTCAACGAGCCGTTTGGCGGGGACCGAGGAATGTGGATTCCAGGTCGAGGCTGCGGCCATGGCGGCTCGGCCCGCGGCGATCGGCCTGCGATCAGCCTTGAGCCGACGGATGCTCGCTGCATGGTCAGGGTGAGCGCAAGCCCACCGATAAGCCGCCTCAGGGGGCTGCGCGACGACGTTTCGAGGGCCGCGCAGTCTCGTCCCACGCTCAGCCCGAGCGTGAGCGCCACCCTCCAGACAGGCGCCGCGACGCATGACGTCGGCTTAAGGCTCCGCCTTGTGCTCACGGCGACCATGCACCGAGCGTGACGGTGGCTAAGGTAACCTGCGCGGTCGCGGCTGTTGATCCCCGGCCGGCAGATCCCCAATACACTGTCGGGCTGGTCGGGCGGACGCCGATCGGTCGGACGTGGTGGGCGAGCCCAGGCGCGGTGCGCTAATGTCGTGGACCATGAGGCCAGCCACTCACCGATGACCTGCACGAATTGCGGCACTGAGAACCGGGCGGGCCGGCGGTTCTGCGCGAAGTGCGCGGCCCCGCTGGCCATCCTGTGCCAGGCGTGCGGGGCAGCGAATGAGCCGGGCGATGGCTTCTGCGGCGAATGCGCCGCGCCGCTGCCGGCGACCGCAAGTGCCCCCGCCGGCCAGGATCAGCCAGCGCCGGCTGCAGCCCCCATCGCCGAGCGCCGGCTCGTCTCCCTCCTTTTCGCCGATCTCGTCAGCTTCACCACCTTCGCCGAAGGGCGCGACGCTGAAGAGGTCCGTGAAACCCTTTCGAAGTATTTCGAGCTGGCCTCCGACGTGATCACCCGCTACGGCGGCACGGTCGAGAAGTTCATCGGCGACGCTGTCATGGCGGTCTGGGGTGCGCCGACGGCCCACGAGGACGACGCTGAACGAGCCGTACGGGCCGGCCTCGAGCTTGTCGACGCGGTCCGCAGCCTCGGCCCGACGATCCAGGCCCGGGCCGGTGTGCTGACCGGCGAGGCGGCCGTCACGATCGGGGCAACGAACCAGGGCATGGTGGCCGGTGACCTGGTCAACACGGCCTCGCGGCTGCAGTCCGTCGCGCCCCCTGGTGCCGTTCTCGTGGGCGAGGCCACCCACCGCGCGGCGAGCAAGGCAATCTCGTTCGAGGAGGCGGGCGAGCAAACGCTCAAGGGCAAGGCGAGCCCTGTTCCGGCCTGGCGGGCCCTGCGGGTCGTTGCCGAGGTCGGTGGCCGGAACCGCTCAGAGACGCTCGAGGCCCCCTTCGTCGGCCGGGACGATGACCTGCGCCTGCTCAAGGATCTGTTCCATGCCACGACCCGGGAAGGCCGCGGCCGCCTCGTCAGCGTGATCGGGCCGGCCGGGATCGGCAAGACGCGGCTCGCCTGGGAGTTCCTCAAGTACCTCGACGGGCTCGCCGAAACGGTCTGGTTCCACGAAGGCCGCAGCCCCGCCTACGGTGACGGTGTGACGTTCTGGGCCCTCGGCGAGATGGTCCGCGGTCGGGCCGGCCTGCTGGCTACCGACGACGAGGCAACCACCCGGGCCCGGATCGGCGCCACCCTGGCCGAGCACGTCCCCGATCCCGAGGAGCGGCGCTGGATTGAACCGGCCCTGCTGGCGCTCCTCGGCTTCGAGACCGGCGTCGGCTCGGACCAGCTGTTCGGCGCCTGGCGGACGTTCTTCGAGCGCCTCGCTGCGACGGCCCCGGTCGTGCTCGTCTTCGAGGACTTCCATTTCGCCGACTCCGGCCTGCTCGACTTCGTGGACCAGCTGCTCGAGTGGTCGCGCAATGTGCCGATCTACGTGGCGACGCTGGCCCGGCCGGAATTCCTCGAAAAACGGCCCGACTGGGGTGCCGGCAAGCGCAACTTCACCTCGCTCTACCTCGAACCGCTGACGGAGCGGGCAATGCGCGAGCTGCTCACGGGTCTCGTCCCGGGACTCCCGCAATCCGCCCTCAAGGCGATCGTGGCCCGCGCCGACGGGATGCCCCTGTACGCGGTCGAGACCGTTCGGATGCTCCTGGCCCAGGGCAAGCTGATCCTGACCGGCGCTGCCTATCAGCCGACCGGCGACCTGGCAGACCTGGCCGTGCCCGAGACGCTCACCGCACTGATTGCAAGCCGGCTCGATGCCCTGGGCCCAGAGGAGCGGACGCTGGTCGCCGATGCCGCCGCGCTCGGCCAGAGCTTCACGATTGCGGGGTTGTCGGCTGTTTCAGGGGTACCCCTGGCCGAGCTCGAGCCGCGCCTGAAGACCCTGGTCAGGCGTGAGCTGCTGACCCTCGATGCGGATCCCCGATCACCGGACCGGGGCCAGTACATTTTCGTCCAGGCGCTCATCCGCGAGGTGGCCTACAACACGATGGCCAGGCACGAACGGAAGGTTCGCCACCTGGCCGCCGCCCGCTACTTCGAGACGCTCTTCGATGACCAGCTGGCCGGCGCGCTGGCCGCCCAGTACCTGGCTGCCTATCGGAACGCGCGCGAGGGAGCCGAGGCCGACGCGCTGGCGGCCCAGGCCAGGTTGGCGCTGAGAGCTGCCGGCGAGCGAGCCGCGGCGCTGGGTGCCCCGGGCCAAGCCCTCAAGTTCTTCCGGGACGCGATCGAGGTCAGCACGGACCCACTCGAGGGGGCGGCGCTCCTGGAGCGATCCGGGACGGCCGCATCGGCCGCGGCCCGGCACGAAGAGGCCGAGCAGCTCTGGCGCGAGGCCGTCGACGCCTATCGCGGCCTGGGCCGACGGAGCGATGCCGCCCGGGCGTACTCCGGTCTGGCCGACGCGATGATGGGCCGCTATCGATACACCGCAGCAATCGCGGAGCTCGAGCCGGCTGCCGCGGAGTTCGAGGACCTCGGCGACGATCCCGGGCTCGCCGCCCTGCTCGGTCAACTGGCCCGCTTCAAGATGCTCAGCCAGACGAATCCTCAGGCTGCGATCGAGACGGCAGATCGCGCTCTCGTCATGGCCGAGCGGCTCGACCTCGTCGAAATCGTCGCCGACACGCTGGTGACCCGCGGCGTGGCCCTCTACAACATCGGGCGTGCTTACGAGGGGATCGGCGAGCTCGAGACCGGGATGCGGCTTGCGATCGAGCATGGCTTGATCGACACCGAGCTTCGAGCGCGAACGAACCTGGGCGCACCACTCGGCGATCGGAATCCCAGGTTGATGCTGGAGGTCTCGCGGGCAGGCCTGGATCTCTCCCGGCGAGTCGGTCATCGACAGAGCGCCATCCTGCTCCTCGCCAATTCCGCGGTGGCAGCCCTTGAAACGGGCGAGTGGGCCTGGGCGCTCGGCGAGATCGACGCCGCCCTTGAGGTCGAGGAGGCCAGCGAGCGGATGGGCCTCCTCATGTACCGGGGCGATTTTCAGGCCGAGCGCGGCGAGCCGCTCGACGCGATCGTGAACGAGCTGAGACCGTGGCTCCAGGCACGCGTCGCAGAGGAGCCATTGATGGAGGCGGTCCTCGCCAACCTGCGTGCCATCGAGGCCCGGGCGGGGAGCGATTTTGGGAGGGCTGCCCGCGAGCTCCTCGCAAATGCCCGACTCGACGCGTTCAATGCAGCCGCCAACCTGGCCGAGGCGGCCTTCCACGCCCTGTTCGAGCGCAACCGGGAACTCCTCGCTGAGGCCCTCGCCGGGATCCCGCAGCGCGGCTCGCACGGCGTGGTGGTCAAGATCGGCCGCCGGGTGGGCATGGCCGGCATGGCGATCCTGGACGGCGACATCGATGCTGGCCGAGCCGGCCTCAGCACGGCCTATGGGGCCTACCGCGACCTTGGCGTCGTTCGCAAACAGGCGATGACGGGCACGCTGATGGCCACCCTGCTCGGGCCTGCCGACCCGACCGCTCGGCCGTTCATCGACGAATCGCGCGCGATCTGGGAGCGGCTCGGGGCGCAGCTCTGGCTGACGGTGCTCGACGAGGCGGTCCCGGCGCCGGCAGCCGTCGTCGCTGACTCCGCGGCGACGGGCAAGCCCGGCGTATCGCTCAAGCCGCACTGATCCTGCCATGCCAGATGCACCCCGCCGGGCGGGTTTCTCGCTTGAGGACGCGGTCCTCGACATTGGCGGCGATGTCGGCGCCCTGATCCTGTACACGGACGCCGAATACGACCAGCGCGAGATCGAGATCAGCCCGATCGAACCGGTCGATCACGATCACGACCACGAGCACGAGCGCGAGCACGAGCGCGAGCGCGAGCACGCCGCCGGACATGGGCACCCGGCCAAGCATGGGCACCCGGCCGAGCATGCCGCCGGGCATGGGCACCTCGTCCACACGGCCATCCACGAACGGCGAGCCGGCGGCCAGACCACCTACGCCGGGATCTATCCCGAGCTCAAGGCCGGCCGCTACCGGCTCCTGATCGACGATCCGACCCTGCCAACCGAGGTCACGATCGTCGGCGGCGAAGTGGCCGAGCTCGACTGGCGGACCGGCATCGTCGACCCGTCCCCCGACTGAGGCCCTTCGCCCCCGCCCGGACGATCGGTGCACCCAGAACGACAAACGACCCGATCAGTGGCTGCTGCGGCAAGACCGGGCTACGGGGCTACGGGGCCGCGGAGCTGCGGGCCGAGACAGGTGCGGACGGAACAGGAATCGAGAAGCCCGGCGGTCGAGGAGACCACCGGGCTTCGTCGCGTGGGGCGCCCGAGGCGCCCGGCGGTTTACGGGATGTCGAAGCCGCTCTTCGCGTTGCCTTCGTACGGGAACTTGCTGCCGTACTGGTTGCCCGGGACAAGCCCGTCGGTCACGAGACCGGCTGCCCCATCGGGGGTGAAGGTCGGGTCGACCAGCGGGATCGTCACGCCGGCGATCGCCCGGATCTCGATCGTCACGACATCGTCGAAGACGCGTCGGCCGTTCGGGAACCCGGCCAGGTCACCACCGAGGATGCCCAGTGAGCTCGGCTTGTGGGCGGTTGGCGGGATGGCCATGTTGAGGCGGAGCAGGTCCGCGATCACCGGGCCGGTGTAGTTCTGGAAGCCTGGGATGATCCCCGACGGGATCCCGGTCATCAGGACGGCCTGGAGGTCGGCCCGAGGCTTGGCGTAGGCCGCGATCTTCGGGAAGACGCCGGGGTAGAGCACGTTGAGCAGGCCGGCCAGCTCGGGGTGCAGGACCTGGTTCACGAACTGGCTGTCGTCCTTCGGATGCTCCGAGTTCCAGTAGTCCTTCTGGGCCATCGGGGTGATGACCTCGTTGATGAGCGGGTTGCCGAGGCGGGAAACCTGGACCCAGGGCCCTGACTCGACGTCCTTGGCCCCGTGCAGGATTCGGGCTTTGCGCCGGCTGGCGCGGGCATAGACGCCGATGACCGAACGGGGATCGGTCGCATCGGTCGGATTCCAGCCGCCCTTGGACAGGCGGCGCTTGGGCACCTGCAGCGCGATCGTGTGCACGTTGGCATTGGCCAGCGTGTTGTGGCCCTTGCCGGCCGGCGTCGGGATCAGGTGCAGGTTCTGGAACGGGCGCAGGTCACCCAGGTCGAAGATCGAGCCCAGGTCGACGAAGAATGGATCTCGACGCGGGCCCGCGAAGACCTTGCTGCCGTCGGACAGGGTATGGACGCCCTGGGCCGCGAGGGCCGCGTAGTTCGGGGTCGATCGGGGTCCGATGTTGGCCGGCGGGCAGAGCAGGTCGGAACCGAGCAGCTGGGTGTGCCCACCCGCGACCCGGGCGACCGAATACGTCTGGACGCGGTTCAGGTTGGGGCTCGTCAGAGAGGTCACCTGGCCGGTGTTGTACAGGAACGTATTGGGGTTCTTGACCGTGGTCCGGAAACGGAACTGGTAGACCACGTCGCCATCAGCGTCGGCGTCGTTGTCGATCACGAACTCGTACAGGACATCGTCGCCGAACTCGTAGAAGTTCGGTCCGCCGGCCGGGCCCTCGCCGGGGATGTAGTTCATGATCAGGGTGACGGTGTCCGGCTTGTCCGGACTCACAAAGGCGTACGTATCGGTGTTATCGGCGACCGGATCCTTCGAGATCGACGGCGCCTCGCGGTGGGAAGACATCGATCAGGCCTCCTGCCGAGCCGCACGCGCGCCCTTGAGCAGGCGAGCGACAAGCTGGGGATCGGTGAACGTCAGCTCAGTGGTGCCGACGAGAAGCAGGACTTCGCCGGTGGAAGCGTCCTTGACGTGGGCGACCACGTCCTCGCCGACCGGGCTGAGATCGAGAGCGGCCTGCTGGATTGGCCGGCCGGCTGCGACCGGGGCGGCAGCGAGGAGGCCCGGCAGGGCAATGATCCCGCTGGTTGCCGCGACGCCCGCGGCGGTGGCCGCAGCGGCGCGTCCCATGAACGCGCGTCGTGAGAGTTCAGTCATTGGTTCCTTCTCCGTCAGGAGCTTGCTCAATGGGCTGGGTCGCGAGGGCTGTCGTCATTCCCACCTCGTGTGCGGAGTCGGCAGGACGGGGCACCTCGCTCGTCCGGACTCGTGGGTGGTACGTCCGCGATCAGCGGGCGGATGAACGCCGGCGCGGGAACGTTGCGAGAAGGCGGCAGGGCGCGGCCACGAGCCGCTACGATCGGGCGATGATCGACCCACGCCGGGTGAGCCCCGCCGCCGCCCGCCGCTTCATGGTGCTCAGGCACGGCCTGGCCCCGCCGCGCTCGCTGCCGCCCGAACCGGCCAGCGTGATGGCCGTGGTCGGTCGCCTGGGCTCACTCCAGTTCGATCCGCTCGAGGTCGCCGGACGCAACCACGACCTGGTCCTGCTCGCCCGGATCGAGGGCTATCGGCGCGCCTGGACCGATGCGCTCCTATACCAGGAGCGCGCCCTGTACGAGACGTACAACAAGGGACTCAGCCTGGTCCCGACCGCCGACCTGCCGTTCTTCCGGATCGCCTGGGACCGCAGCGCCAGGCGCCACGATGCAGCGTCGTTCGATGAACATGCCCCGCTCGTGACGGAGCTGCTGGACCGGATCCGAGCCGAGGGCGAGCTGTCGTCGACCGACGTCGAGCCGCGCGCTGCAATCGACTGGTACTGGCGACCGACGAACCAGGTTCGAGCGCTGCTCGAGGCACTGGGTGAGGCCGGCGTGCTGGGCCTCTCGCGGCGGGCGGGCAACCGGCGCTACTACGACCTGGTCGAGCGGCTGTTCCCGGCCGAGCTACTGGCCGAGCGTCGAGACGAGCACGAGCAACTCAGCCACAAGCTCCTTTCGCGGTTCCGGGCCCACGGCATGCTTGGGCGGGCAGGCCAGGCCGAACTCTGGCTGGGATTGGGTCGGGCGGTCGCTCCAGCGGACGACCCAACGGCCCATTCACGGACCTCGTTGCGGGCCGGGCTCGTTGAGCGCGGCGAGCTGCTGCTGGTCCACGTCCAGGGCGTCAAGGGCGAGCGCCATGTCCTGGCCGGCGAGCTCGGCCTGCTCGAGACGGCCGAGGCGGAGGTCGCGGCCGAAGGGGCCGCGGGCGCCGCCGAACCCTGGCACGTGGGCCGGCCGGGCGGTCACGATCCGGGCGTCGCGTTCCTTGCTCCGCTCGATCCATTCGTGTGGGACCGCGATTTCCTGCGCAGCCTGCACGGCTTCGACTACGTCTGGGAGGTCTACGTTCCGGCGAACAAGCGCCGCTGGGGCTACTACGTCCTGCCGATCCTGTACGGCGACCGGCTTGTTGGTCGGATCGAGCCCCGGATCGACCGTCGCTCGGGTGCCCTGCGTATCCTCGGGATCTGGTGGGAGCCGGGCTTCGACCCGCT